>CAYWFU010000091.1:0-13134 GCA_964457585.1 uncultured bacterium
ACAATTTGTTCTTCCGGGTCAACATATTTAGGTTTTCCAATAGCATCCTCAATTGGAACCTTATTAATTATTGAAGAATGAAGAGCAACCATTACTCCAAATTTTTCTTCATGAACCAGCTGAATTGCCATACTACCAAGCCGAGTAGCAAGAATACGATCAAAGGGCGATGGAGTTCCTCCTCGCTGTAGATGTCCGAGTACTGTCACCCGGGTTTCAAGTTCAGTTTCTTTCTCAATTGCTTCGCTGACTTTATTGCTGATACCTCCAAGGCGTATTGGTTCTGTAATATCTTTAACCATTTTTTTTACTACAATATTTCCACCTTTTTCATAAGCGCCTTCAGATATAACTATTATACTGAATTTTTTTCCAGTGGTATGACGTTCAGATATTTTTTTACATATACTATCAATTTTGAAAGGGATTTCAGGTATAAGGATTACATCCGCTCCGCCTGCGATACCGGAATGCAAAGCGATCCATCCTGCATTACGTCCCATCACTTCAATAATCATTACCCTATGATGCGATTCTGCTGTTGAATGAAGCTTGTCTATTGCTTCTGTTGCTGTGACAAGAGCTGTATCAAATCCAAATGTAACATCAGTAGCAGATAAATCATTATCAATAGTTTTAGGAACACCTACAATTTTTATACCTTTTTTGTAAAGTTCATAAGCAATCTTTAGTGAACCATCACCTCCTATAACAATAAGCGCTGATAAGTTCATTTTTTTTATATTTTCCAGAACCTGATTAGAAACATCTTTTACTTCTTTTTTCCCCTGTATTTCAATTTGATATTGAAAAGGATTATCTCTGTTAGAAGTTCCTAAAATTGTTCCTCCGCGGGTTAATATTCCAGAAACATCCTGCATCTTTAAAATTTCAAAACTATTCTCAATGAGTCCTTTGTAACCATCAAAAATCCCAACTATTTCCATATTATATTGCAAAATTCCTTTTTTTACTATAGCTCTTATTACAGCATTTAAACCAGGACAATCCCCGCCGCCGGTTAAAACTCCAACACGTTTGTAATTATTCATAAATTCTCCTATGATAAATCAGGTTAAGGCTAAGGGTTAGGTTAAGGAAAAGATAAAACTAAAAATCAATGTAATGATTTAAATCTTTCCTCAACCTTAACCTCAATCTTTCATCCCATCTCCTTTATTCCGTATACGAGTTCCCATGTGATATTCCAAAAAATAAATCTCCGCTAAGATAATACGGGATATTTTTTTTCTCATCAGAAAAATTTACAATTGGATTACGCACATCAGGTTTTTGCATAAAATAATTAAATCCAGGCATATAATCAAATTCATATAATACATTTTCCGATTCTTCACCCACAAAGGCTCCCGGTATAAGATGAAACCATTTTTCATTTTTTCCATTACTATACAGGAATTCTGATAATATGAGAGATGCTCCTTGAACTCTAAACATATTATATTCGTCAGTTTCAAATCTTTTTGAAAAATAATCGTATCGTATACCTAAATTTGAAACTTGAGGCAGATAAGTTATAGAATTGTAAAATATTTCCATACGATGAAAATATATAGAATTAAATCGTTCTTTATCCAGCCATCTCAAATCAATAGCACATGGAAAAATGTTTAATCCTGCGGGATAAACGCCTATATCCATATTATTTCCTAATCCATATCTGTATTCAAAACAATAACCCCAATTGGATATCCACCAGTTTTTAGGTATATACCACTTTAATTTTTCTTTTTTTTGACCTAATGATGCACTAAAATTTACCGCAATGCGCTGCTGCCCTTTTTCCATTTTCGATGCTCCTGGTAAAGCCTGATAGTGAGCACCTGCGCATCCAAAAAGAAATAAAATAAATAAATATATAGCAATTTTTTTCATTTAGAGATTCCTATGAATGATATATAGCTTAAACATTAGCTTTTAAGTTTTATCGGCAGAGATATTTTAAACTTAATGGTTTTAATTTAATATATACATATAAAATAAATTGCGTGAATTATAGATATATGATATAATTAAAAATTATTTCCTGCCATAAAATATTTACTGGAAACTTCATAAAAAATTATAATTAAATTAAAAAAGGGAGATGTGATTATGGAAAGAGAATATTACAATAGGTATTTAAATATTTTTTTACTTTTTGTTTTTATTCTTATTTTTATTTTATCTTTTGGTTGCAGTTTAAAAAAGAAAGATAAAAAAGAAGATGCAGTGAATACCTCAGAAATCCCACATATTAAGTCACTTCAAGAGATCAAGAATGGTAAATGGGTGGATGTTTATAATGGCAGAGCAGGGGATAAAATTAAAATTGTAGGTGATTTTTTTGGAAAAGAAAGAGGAAGCAGTTATGTATTATTTAATACAACAAAAGTTTCTGAAACTGAATATGAAAAGTGGATTGTTTCTGAAATAAAGGTTTCAGTTCCGACAAATGCGACAACCGGTCCTGTAAAGGTGGTAACTGCTAATGATATAAGTAATTCCATTAACTTCCGCATAATTAAATCCCCAAAAATTTTATCATTTTCTCCAAAAAGAGTAAGTATTAATTATGATACTTTAGTTATGAATGGTGAATCTTTTGGAACAACAGCTGTTGAACTAAAGGCAATTGTAAAGATAGATACTACTAAAATTATTGATTGGACTGACAAAACTTCTTTTTCCTTTATTGCTAAATGGAGTGATACTCTTGTAAAACTAATAGTTCCTGAAAATGCAGCTAAATTTGGGAAAATAAATATTAAAACTACTGAAGGAACAGACACTACTCTAGATGAACTGATTGTAGTAAAAAAACCTGTAATATTAAATTTTGAACCAAATTTAGTTTATGAGGGTTCAACTATAAATATTTATGGGGTAGATTTTATTGATACTAATAGTTCTTTTGTTGAGTATGTAACTATTGGTGAGAATACTGTAGCAACTAATAATGGAAGCGAAAACTGGACAGATAATTATATTAATATTTCCATCCCTTTTGATATTGTGTCAGGAGATATCGTAGTGCATACATATAATGGTGATAGCAATGCATTGCGTTTGGATATTACTGCTGATGTTCAAAAAAATATAAATATTAATTCAGTTGGAGAGGTATATGATACATCTTCATATTTATCCACAGCTTATGATTCTGCTCAGGATAAACTGCATATTGGTTATACTTATGTTAACAGTTCAATATCATATATTGGCTATGCAAGCAAAAAATCTGATGAAGAAAATTGGGTAACTGCCAATATTGATGAAGGAATAGCAAATAGTCTGGTAATAGATAAAGATGGGAATCCGAATATTGTATATTATTCAGGTACAAATATTCTTAAGTATGCACATATTTCTTCTCAAGGTGCAGTAGATATTAATATTGTCTTAGACCAGGATGGAGGAAATTTAAAACTAAAAAAACCATCTATTTCTTCAGCAATTGACTCATCAAATATAATTCATGTTGTTTATAACTTTTATGATACCAGCAATAGACAGATAATTAAATATATGCAGCTTAATACAATGGGCACTAAATTAGGAGCATCTACATCCTTCTTAGATAAAGATGAGACAAAAATATACACTCAGGTTGCTTTAAGCCTAAAAAATGACAATCTTCCTTTTATTGCGGTTACAACTGGATATCCTTTACCTGTTGTAACTAATACTGGAAAAATGAATAGAGTAAATTTTTTTGAAAATAGTAATAATAATTGGGAGACAACTAAATTATTAAAAAGTGATTATTCATCTTTCTTTGGTTCTTCATATGCAGGTATAGATTTAAAAAGAGATATATCGGGTAATATACAAATTGCTTTTATAGATGGTAATGCTGCAGGAACAGTTGATTCAACTGGTATAACACAGAGCGGTGGGATTCTTTATTCCGTTTTTTCTCCGCAAAATAAATCATTTAAGGTATGGGAAAAAATATATCCTTCCGATGATTTTAAAGATAGCTGGAATAATCATTTAAATTTGTTTTTATTAGATGATAGTATACCCGGTTTTATTTTTACTCATCCAGAAAATGATAAGTACTCTATTATACAGCTTGAATTTAGTTTAAAAGATCAATCATGGCTTCAAGCTCAAATTATAACAGGAATAAATAATCCAAATATCAAATTAATTCAGGATAAACTGAAAAGAAAGCATATAATTTATTATGATTCTGGATTTTTAAAAGAATATATTAAATATACAATAATAAAGTAAGGTGAAATTTATGTCTCAAAATTTTAATGAAGATAAAATAATTATAATAGATTTTGGTTCACAATATACGCAGCTTATTGCCAGACGTGTTCGTGAATGCAGAATCTATTGTGAAATTCATCCATATACAACATCTATTGAAGTATTAAAATCATTAAATCCAAAGGGAATTATACTTTCAGGCAGTCCATCGAGTGTATATACAGAAAACGCTCCATTATATGATTCTGAGATTTTTAATTTAAAAATTCCAATATTGGGAATATGCTATGGAATGCAATTAATGATTTTTTTATTACATGGAGAAGTAATAAAAGCAGAACGGCATGAATATGGCGAAGCGAGATTATTGATAGATAAATCTGCAAAATTATTTAATGGATTGGGCAGAGAAATCGTAGTATGGATGAGTCACGGGGACTATGTTTCGAAATTACCTAAGGATTTTATTGCAATAGGTCATACGAATAATACTCCGATGGCAGCTATTGCTGATGAAAAGCGTAATCTTTATGGATTACAGTTCCATCCTGAAGTAGTACATACACCACTTGGTAAAAATATTTTAAAAAATTTTATTCTTGAAATATGCGGTTGTAAAGAAACATGGACAATGAGTGCTTTTATAGAACATACTGTTGAAAAGATCAAGGAAAAAGTTGGGGATAAAAAAGTTGTTTGTGCTTTAAGCGGAGGTGTTGATTCTTCGGTAACTGCAGTATTAGCGCATAAAGCAATCGGAGATAATCTTATTTGCATTTTTGTAAATAATGGACTGCTGCGTAAAGGTGAAGGGAAAAAAGTAGTTGATGTATTTAAAAATCATTTTCAAATTAATCTGCATTATGTTAATGCTGAAAAACGTTTTATGGAAAAACTCAATGGAATAACTGACCCTGAAGCTAAACGTAAGATAATAGGGCATGAATTTATTTCTATATTTGAAGAAGAAGCAAAAGCTTTCGGCAATATAAAAATTTTAGCGCAGGGAACACTTTATCCCGATGTAATAGAAAGTATATCAGTTAATGGACCATCAGCAAAGATTAAATCTCATCATAATGTCGGAGGACTACCTGAACATATGCATCTTGAACTTTTAGAACCGTTGAGAGAATTATTTAAAGATGAAGTAAGGGAAGTAGGCAAAGAACTTGGGATGGCGGATGAACTTATTTATCGTCAACCTTTTCCGGGCCCTGGACTTGCTATACGTGTTATTGGAGAGGTTACTGCTGAAAGATTGGAAATTTTAAGAAATGCTGATGAAATAGTTATAGATGAAATTAAAAAGAGCGGGATTTATTATAATGTATGGCAGTCATTCGCTGTTTTGCTGCCAATTAAAACAGTTGGAGTTATGGGAGATGACAGAACATATGAAAATGTTGTTGCACTCAGGATTGTAACGAGTCAGGATGGCATGACTGCAGACTGGGCTCGTGTCCCATATCTTGTTTTAAATGATCTTTCCAGACGCATAATTAATGAAGTAAAAGGAGTTAACAGAGTAGTATATGATATAAGCTCTAAACCCCCAAGTACTATTGAATGGGAATGATATTATATCTTAAAAAGGGAGGTGAAAAAAATGGATTTTTTGAAGAAAACAATTTCTGCAGGATTAGGGGCAATTATACTTACAGAGGAAAAAATAAAAGAAACCGTTGATGAATTGGTTAAAAAAGGTGAAGTATCCAATGAAGAAAGCAAAAGTGTTGCAAAAGAAATATTAGATCGTGTCAATGAAAACAAAAAATTTGTTACAGATAAGGTAACCGAAGAATTTGATAAATTTGTTAAAAAAGCTAATATTGCAACAACGGGTGATTTAGAAAAATTGGAAAAAAGAATTGAAAAATTGGAAAGTTTGCTTAAAGAAAAAAATACAACTGCGAAATAGATTTAAATAAATCAGGCACAAAGGCACAAAGTAACAAAGGCACAAAGGCACAGAGGCACAAAGTGTCAAAGTAACAGAGCTTGAAAATCAAAAAATTTTGTATCTCTGACACTCTGACACTTTGATACTCAGTGCACTATGTCTTTGAAACTGTTTTTACTTTGTGCCTTTGTGCCTCTGTGCCTTTGTACCTTATTATAAAAAACAAAACCATGAAAAAAAATGAAGAAACATATAGTAATATAGTTCGAATTCGCCAGATCATAAATGTTTTTATTAAACATGGTTTTGGGCAGATAATAGAATTTTTAAATCTGCATAAATTCCTTTCTTTAGGTAAAAGATTTTTTAGAATTGAAAGTTCAAAGCTTAAAGATGAAGAAGAACACCTTACTCATGCTGAACGTCTTACTCTGGTTTTTGAAGAGCTTGGTCCAACTTTTATAAAATTTGGACAAATAATGAGTACACGTCCTGATTTGCTTCCTGAGGAATTTATCGAAAGTTTTAAACGTCTTCAGGATAGAGTCCAGCCTTTTGATTATAATGAAGTTAAACAGATAATAAAAAATGAATTAAAAAAATCGCCGGAGGAAATTTTCAAAAGTTTTGATGAAAAACCTATTGCTGCAGCTTCAATCGCTCAGGTACATTATGCAGTGTTAAATTCGGGTGAAGAAGTTGTAGTCAAAATTCAGCGGCCTGACATACAAAAAAAAATTCTTACAGATTTAAGAATTCTTTATACAATTGCAAATTTTGTTGATAAAAGATTAGGCGAAGATAGACTGTTTGAACCGCTTGTAATGATAGATGAATTTGATAAATCTATCAGAAGAGAGATGGATTTTATCACTGAAGCAACCAATACAGAAAAGCTTCATAGGAATTTCATAGATAATAAAGGTTTTCGTTTTGCAAAAGTTTATTGGGATTTTACCACTTCTCGTGTTTTAACATTGGAAAGATTCAATGGATTCAGATTGGATGAAGCTGATAAGTTTAAACTTTATAATATTGACAGGGTAAAAATTGCCGAGAAAATAATTTTCGCATATTTAAAGCAGTTTTTTGAAGACGGATTTTTTCATGCTGACCCGCATATGGGAAATATTTTTATATCAAAAGAAGGTACTATTTTAATGTTGGACTGCGGGATGGTAGGTTATCTTACCAAAGAGCTGAAAGAAAATTTTTCTCAGGTATTTATTGGAATAGTTACTCATGAATTTGATAGATTGATTGAAGCTTATATGCGTCTTGGTATGATGTCTCAGCCTGTTGATTTTGCTGCATTTCGCCGTGATATTATTGCTTATATGGAAAAGCACCTGGATGTACCGATAAAGCAATTCAGGATTTCATCAGTATTTATGGATACAATTGCAAATTCAAGAAAATATAAAATACGAGTTAATGTAGATTTTTTGCTTTTAATGAGATCACTTGCAATGCTTGAAAATATTTCTCGAATATTGAATCCGGAATTAAATATTATTGAGACTACGCGTCCTTATGCTATTGAATTGCTTAGAAAAAAAATTAGTGTAAAAGAATTTGTTCAAAGTTCAGGTAAGTTATTTTTTGATATAATTGATACAGCTAAAAATCTTCCCAAACAGATACGACAGATTCTAGATATGTTGCAATCAGGAAATTTGAGATTCGAAATTAAAGATTCATCTGAAAAAAAATTTCTTGAACACTTAAATATGATTGGGAATAGAATAGCAATAAGCATTATTATTGCTGGCCTTGCCATAGGTTCATCAATAATTTTGCAAAATACTCATTTCCCAACATTGCTGGGATTTCCATTTTTTGGTATTTTAGGTTACTTTATTGCAGGTTTTATCGGAGTTTTTTTAATTGTGTCGATTCTTCGGTCAGGTAAGTGGTAAAAAAAATTGGAGAGAAAAAATGTTAGATATGAAATTTATTCGCAATAATTTTGAAGCAGTTCGTGATGCTTTAAAAAATCGCGGAGATACAGTAAAAATTAATGAATTTTGCAGTCTTGATACAAAGCGCAAAGAGTTATTATTACAGGTTGAAACATTGCGTCATGAGCAAAATACTACTTCAGAAGAAATAGTTAAATTAAAAAAAAGTGGTGGAGCTCCTCTTGAATTATTATCCGGCATGAAAGAAGTATCTTCAAAGATTAAAGAATTAGAAAAAGCTCTTCTGGATGTTGAAGATACATTGAAAAATTTGCTTTTATTTATTCCAAACCTGCCGCATAAAACCGTACCAATTGGTAAAAATGAAAAAGATAATCTTGAAGTTCGCAGATGGGGCAGTCTGGCAAATTTTGAATTTACTCCACTGACACATATTGAATTAGGTGAAGGGCTGGATATTCTGGATTTTAAAAGAGGGGTAAAAATTGCTGGTACTAGATTTTGTTTATATAAAGGTTATGGTGCGCGTCTTGAACGGGCATTGATTAATTTTATGCTTGATATTCATACCAGAAAACATAAATATAAAGAAGTTTTACCGCCTTTTCTTGTCAATCCGGAAGCAATGACAGGTACAGGGCAATTACCAAAATTTGAGGAAGAATTATTTAAATGTGAAAGAGATAATCTTTATTTAATTCCTACTGCTGAAGTTCCTGTTACAAATATTCATGCAGGTGAAATACTATTTGAAGAAAATCTGCCTGTTTATTATACAGCGTACACCCCTTGTTTTCGCAGAGAGGCAGGCTCATATGGCAAAGATACTGCCGGCCTTATAAGACAGCATCAATTTAATAAAGTTGAACTGGTAAAATTAACAAAGCCGGATGAGTCGTATAATGAATTAGAAAAATTGGTAGCAGATGCCGAAGAGATTCTTCAACTATTAAAACTTCCATACAGAGTAGTTGCCTTATGTACTGCTGATCTTGGTTTTTCTGCCAGCAAAACTTATGATCTTGAAGTATGGCTGCCGGGACAAAATTGCTATCGTGAGATATCAAGCTGCAGCAATTTTGAATCATTTCAAGCGAGGAGAGCCGGTATCCGTTATAGGAACAAGGAAATAGGCAAACCGGATTTTGTGCATACCCTAAATGGTTCAGGGCTTGCAATAGGTCGTACTTTAATAGCTATTTTAGAAAACTGTCAGCAAAAAGATGGAAATATTAAAATACCAGAAATTTTGATACCTTATATGGATGGGAATGAAGTAATTACAAGAGAGATAACCTCAAGCTGACTCCATATCTGACTAAATATTAAAATATGTTGAAATTTTATTTTAGATATACTATAATATAATTAGATTTAAATTTAGGCATAGTGATATTGTTGAGGATAAAAATAAATGATATCAATGCAAGACCTGCAAGTTAAAAATCCATGGTGGTTGAATAGCGAATATATTATTGCTGAAAAGGACTGGCCAAAACGTGATATTTTTTTTATTTTAGAAAAAAATATGCAGCATTCATTGATGTTAAATATTGTGGGTTTAAGACGCGTTGGTAAAAGTACAATAATTAAACAATTAATTACAGGGTTGCTTAGGGAAATAAAGCCCATTAATATCTTTTACTATTTATTTGATTATTCAAGCCAAATTAAAACAACAGATTTTTTGGATAATGTATTAGATATTTATTTTAAAGAGGTTCAGCAAAAAATAATTACTAATTTAAATGAAACTCTTTATGTATTTCTTGATGAAATTCAATATATTGAAAATTGGCAGGCGATTGTTAAAAAATATTATGATTTATCAAATAAAAAAATTAAATTTGTGCTAACCGGATCACAAAGTGTTTTATTGAAGGGCAAATCAAAAGAAAGTCTTTCAGGAAGAATATTTGATTATTATCTTCCACCTCTCACATTTACTGAATTTTTAAGGATTAATAAAATTGAATTCAGCCCTATAACAAAATTTGACCTATTTGATTTATCAAAAACATATTTTGATTTAAGCGGTTATAATTTAACTCATGGTAAAAAAATCTATGAAATAAGCAAGGAATACATTATAAATGGTCAGTTCCCAGAAAGTAGAAAATTAAATTCAGATGAAAACAAATTGGAATATATCTTAGAATCTGTATTAGGAAAAATTTTGGAGGATTGCATTAAGATTTACAAAATTGAAAAACGAGAAGAATTTAAATTGGTAACATATCAATTGCTAAACAATATAAGTTCCACATTCGAATTGAAAAATATTAGCAGGGAAATAGGTATTTCCAGTCTAACTATAGAAAAATATCTTGAATATTTAAAAGACAGCTATATTTTTGAGATATTATTCAAACACCATAAGAGTTTAATTAAGCAGGGAAGGATACTGAAAAAAGTTTATACTACTTGTGTTAATTTCAATTGCGCATTTAATCGTTATAAAGAAAACCATATAGATGAAGTTCCTGAGGTATTTGGTAAAACAATTGAAAATCTTATTTATAATATTTTAAAACAAAAATATTCCCATTCGAATATTAGCTTTTGGAGAAGTGGTGAAAAAGAAATTGATTTTTTAGTTCCCGAAAATAATAACATTCTTCCTATTGAAGTTAAAATTTCAAGAAATATGGATAATAGAGATTTAAAGACTATTTGCGAGTATCTTCAATCTAATAATATCAGCTATGGGATTGTTGTATCAAAAAATGAGTTAGCAAAAAAGCAAGTCTATAATCAAACATTGTATTTCATCCCTTATTATTTAATGTTGACTGACTTTTAACTTTTTACGATTATATAGCTTCTATTATTAATTTAAATGCATCTCTTAAAGCTTTTTTATATTCGAGCAAAGAATACCCGGGATTCCATTTATAATTATATAATTCATCTGAAACCACCAGAATAGCGCCCAAATCCACATTCCTAAAACGAGCCACTGAAAATAAAGCAGATATTTCCATCTCAACGCCGAGAGCAAGCTGATCCTGATATTTTTGCACCTGTATCTGCGTCTCCCTATAAGGAGCGTCAGTAGTCCATATCTTTCCTTTTGAATAATTCACTGATTTTTTTTGACATGCAATTTCCAGTTTATTTAATATTTTTTGTGATGGGAAACTTGAAGTCAAATTCGGATAATAGTGTTTTGAAGTTCCTTCATCTATTATAGCTTCTTGAGGAAGTATTATACTGCTTATAGGTACATTTTTTTTAAGAGCGCCGCACGTGCCCAAAATATAGAAATTTGTACCTCCCAGAGCAATTGCCTTTTCAAGTACTAAAACAGACGCAGGTGCTCCTAATGCAGGACCTAATATTGAAAAAGGATAAGATGTACTATCAAAATCATAACGCGAATAAAATTCCAGTTTTTTGGGTTTAATATTTTCTGATGGAAATATTTCTCTAATTAAAGGAATAAGAAATGGATTGCAAAGAATTATAACATCTTTAGCAATAACATCTTCATAATTTGCTTTATGCGGATTAATTATAGCCTGATTTTTATCTGTAGTGTCTGTCATATTTTGTTAAGCTTTATTTTATCTCATATCTTTTTAATTTGTAATGCAAAGTGCGGAGACTGATTCCCAATGCTTTTGCAGTTTTTTCTCTATGTCCTGTAAATTTATCAAGAGTTTTTTTAATTAATTCTATTTCCATATCTTCCATTGTTAATTCTTTCATTTCATCTTTCCATGAAGTGGAAACGATTGATTGATCAGCATGCGTTTTAATGAGGATGTTTGCCGGAAGATGAGAAATATCTATTTTATTATCAGGGATTATCACAACTAAACGTTCAATAATATTCCGCAATTCACGAATATTACCGGGCCAGTTATATTGAAGCATATACTCCATAGCTTTAGAGGTTATAGTTTTTAAAGGGCGTTCATGTCTATCGCAGAAAAATTTTAAAAATTCATTTGTTAATAGCGGTATATCACTGGATCTTTCTCTTAATGGAGGAACATATATTGGAACGACATTAAGCCTGTAAAATAAATCTTCACGAAAATCCCCTTTTTTAACTAATTCATCAAGTCTTATATTGGATGCGGCAATAAATCGTACTTTGGTTTTTATGATTTCATGTGAACCTAATCTTGTTATCTGCTGTTCCTCAAGAACTCTTAATAAATTCACCTGACTTTTTAAACTTAGAGTGCTTATTTCATCTAAAAAAAGTGTTCCATTATTTGCAAGCTCTAATTTCCCAACCTGTCTTGAAATTGCTCCTGTAAACGATCCTTTTTCATGACCAAACAATTCGCTTTCAAGCAGGGTTTCAGGAATAGCTCCGCAATTTAGTATAACTAATGGTTTATCTTTCTGTTTACTGTAGAAATGAATAGAATGCGCAATAAGTTCTTTCCCTGTTCCGCTTTCTCCCTGAATTAATACTGTTGCATCAGTAGGAGCAGCTTGTTTAATTACTGTAAAAATTTCCTGGATTCCTGTATGTTCTCCAATAATTTTTGGAGCACCCTCTTCAAAATTAATACTCGGGAGTTGTTTGGTATCGATTGAAATAATTTTTTTATGATCCAGAGTTTCTTTAACTAATAAACGTAATTTTTTTATGTCAATAGGTTTAGAAATATAATCATAAGCATTATTTTTTATTGCGCAAACAGCATCTTCAATTGTCCCATAAGCAGTCATGAGGATGACTTCTGTATCCGGTGAATAGATTTTAGCCTGTTCTAATAAATCCAGACCGCTAATCCCGGGCATTCGTATATCAGTTAAAAGGATATCATAATTAGTCTGTTTAAGTTTATTTAATGCTTCAATACCATTTGAAGCTAAATCGATAATATAATTTTCTTTTAATAATGCATCTTTTAATCCTTCACGTATATGAATTTCATCATCTACGATTAATATTTTTTCATTCATGAATTGCTCCAAAATATTTATTTGTATTGACACTAATTATAGACACTAATATTTAAAAAAACAACTTATATATTATCTTCATTAAAAAAAAAGAGCCCTTAAACTGGTTTTATCCAGTGCAAGAGCTCTATTGGAGGTAAAGCGAGGAGAGGAAAA
>CAYWFU010000092.1:0-12899 GCA_964457585.1 uncultured bacterium
TTAAAAAAATTCCAAAATTGATTTGACCCAGTCTGAGAGACCGCAGGGTATCTTCATTATGTTTTAAATCAACAAATGTCCGCAGGACACTACAATTTTGCATTTTAAATTTTGAATTTTGAATTTATTCCACATAACTCAGTCAACTTGAGTACTTATTTATACCCGCGTCCTTCAGAAAAAATATATCCATCACGGCTTTTTCCATGTCTGCCTGTTTTAAGAACATTCTTATGCTGATTTATTATTTCTAAAATATGGTGTTTCTGAAACTTTTCTTCCTTTCGTTTGAAAAATAACCCTTTTTTTTCCATAATATTTCTCCTATTTAGCTATAAAACATAATATTTAATTATTCCATTTTCAATTGTAAAGAGTCCATCAAGCTATACAGGGAGCGTACAAAATTATTATCTTTGTTAATTTCCTTTAAAGGAATACCATTACGGTCATATTCGGATATTTTTTCATCTTCAGGCAAAAGTCCTAATAATGATAAATTATGTTTTTTTATTGCATCATAAGTATCATTGCCCGGATTTTCTTTTACTCTGTTTATTATTAATACCTGGCGCTTGATATTCAGAGATAATTCTAAAGCAAGTTCTTTTATTCGGAAACCTGCATTCAAACCTCTCCAAGAAGTATCGGCAACTATTATTAAAAGATCAACATTCTTAGTCGTATGGCGGCTTAAATGTTCCATTCCAGCTTCATTATCAATTATAATGAATTTATATTTATTTGCTAATTTATCTATTGCATTTCTGATTAAATGATTTGCCGCACAGTAACAACCTGTTCCTTCAGGTCTCCCCATTACAAGCAAATCAACTTTTGCCCCTTCTATAAGAGCCTGATTTATCATTAATTCAAGATACTCTATTTTAGAAATTCCACCCGGCAGACTTTTATTTTCATCACGGGAGCTTTCTCTTATGCTGCCAATAGTATTTTCAACTTTTACTCCAAGAACTTCATTAAGATTCATATTGGGATCAGCATCAACTGCAAGAATTGGTGTTTTAAATTTTTCATTTAGATATTTTATTATAAAACCGGATATGGTTGTTTTTCCTGTTCCGCCTTTCCCTGCAACTGCAATTGTAAAACTCATAAAAAAGATCCTCTCAAAATTCATTGAATAAAATTTAAGCTCGATAAATCGAGCAACTACACTGATGATAACATGTAGTTGCCTCATTTATGAGGCGTTATAACCAAACTCAAATTCCTATACATAAATTTACGCAGTAATAATAACATTTATTAAAGAATATTGTCAACAAATATGAATCAAAAGAAAGGAATTAACAGAAGGCGTAAACTTCCTTTGACATATTAATGTATAATAAATTATAATATAAGAAAAAATATACTCAGCGAGGTTATAAATTCGCATTTTTTCGGTGAGGATTTGGCATTGAGAGCAAGGCGCGAAGGTGAGAAATAGTTTTGTACTATTTCGAACCTGAGCAACGCAGCTATCGATGTCAAAGACCAGCGAAAAAATGCGAATTTATAACCTCGCTGAGTATAACATTTCAGGAGGATATTTATGACTTATGATGTAACAATAATTGGCGGAGGACCAGGTGGATATGTTGCAGCAATCAGAGCAGCTCAACTGGGAGCAAAAGTATGTTTAATAGAAAAAACACAGCTTGGCGGAACCTGTTTAAATCGCGGATGTATTCCAACTAAAACAATTCTGGCAAGTATAAAAGTTCTTAAACATATTAAGGAAGCGGAAGAATTCGGAATTAAGGTTGAAAATATTAATGTTGATTTAGGAAAAATTGTTGAGAGAAAAAATGCTGTTGTTTCTACTTTGGTTTCAGGTATAGAATTTTTATTTAAAAGCTACAATATAACTTTGATAAGGGGTGCCGGCAAAATAAAGAGCAGGAATCAGATTGAAGTAAATCTGTCAGAAGGCGGGATAGAAAATATTGAATCAAAAAATATCATTATTGCAACTGGTTCTGAGCCGGCAATGATACCAGCTTTCGGGATAGACGGAAAAAAAGTGATAACCAGCAATGAAGCTCTGGTATTAAGGGAAATTCCTAAACGAATGATAATAATTGGAGCAGGAGTAATCGGATGTGAATTCGCCTGTATTTTATCCACATTAGGAACAGAAGTAACTGCTGTTGAATTAATGCCGAATATTTTACCTACAGAAGATATAAATATCTCACGGCGCATGGCGCAAATATTAAAAAAACAGGGAATAAATATTAAAACAAAAGTAAAAATTGAAAAAATTGAAAAAACTGCTGATGGAGTTATTGCTGTGCTTGAAAATGGTGAAAAAATTGAAGCAGACAAAGCGCTTGTATCAATTGGCAGATCATTAAATACTAAAAATATTGGGATTGAAGAAGTTGGAATTAAATTGACTGACAGGGGAGCAGTTGAAGTAGATGAGCATTTGCGAACAAATATAGATAATATATATGCTATTGGTGATATTACAGGGAAAATTATGTTAGCGCATGTAGCCAGTGCGCAAGGATTAGTTGCTGCTGCAAATTGCGTGGGCGAAAATTCAGTTATTGATTATAATGTTGTGCCAAGCTGTATTTTTACATTTCCTGAAATAGCAAGCGTTGGATACACAGAAGATAAAGCTATAAAAGCCGGCATTAGAGTTAAAACAGGAACATTTAATTTCAGAGCATTAGGCAAAGCTCAAGCGATGGGAGAGACTGAAGGACTTGTGCGTATTGTAGCTGATGAAAAAACCGATGCAATATTAGGAGCGCAGATGCTGGGGCCAAATGTAACAGATTTAATCGCTGAAGTTGCTCTTGCTATAAAAAATAATTTAACAGTAAAACAAATAGCTGATACAATTCATGCTCATCCAACACTGGCTGAAGCAGTAATGGAAGCTGCTGAAGATGTGCATGGAATGTCAATTCATACTGCGAAGAAAAAATAAGATTAATATTTATAAAAAGGATCTTTTAAATTTGAAATATTATTTTTTATTGGTATTTTAGAGAGAGCTGAATATGAACTTGAATTGTATTTTTCATCAGTAGAATCCATGATTTGAATTCTTAAATCTATTTTTGCATTTATTAAATTATTATTTTCTTTATTAATATTTATAGAATCAACTAATAAATATAAAGGAGTAGTTTCAATATAATTAATGAAATTATATACTTTTAAAAACTCTCCTTTAATTTCCATATTTATATATAAAGCTGATAATCCATTTTTATCCTGTTTTATATCACTGGTAATTATTTTTGCATAAGATAAGCTGGTTTTTTCAGCTAATTTATTAATATAATTATAAAACCCCTTTTCCTGTTCTTTTTTTAAAGTTTTATTTTTGTAATTTTCCCATACTTCATAAGCTTTTTTATTACTTAAAATCACATTCAATATTTTTTCATTTCCTGTTTTTTCAAATAATTTTTTAAACCCAGGACCAGTATGGAGTTCTTGTCTTGTTGCGATATTATATACTTCATAAGCAAGTATACTTAAAATCAGTATCCAGAATACACGATGTTTCATGATTGCTCCAATTAATTTATTACTGCTGATTTAACTTTAAATTGCCATATTCCAGGATTATCAGCTTTTTTATTTATTGATGCCTCATCAATATTATTTTTTGCAAGATTTCTAATATATTTAATATAATCTTCTATAATATTTTTTTTTGAACTTTCACCGGAAATTTCTAATAGAAAAAATGATTTTTCATTATTTTCTATTTTTATAGAAATATTTTCTATTATCACATCCGCAGGCAGGAAATTTAATAGCGTAATATACAAATCATTAATACTTTTTTTATTGTTAAATTTTTTTTGATAAGCGGTTACAGATTTAATAAGATTTAAGTCATGTTCATATTTAGCTGAAGAAATATCTGTATTGCTTTCCGTGGATTTGCTTCTTCTACCCATTGGGAGAATCAAATTAAGTATAATCGCTGATACAATTACTGATAAAAAAATTCCGATATATGCATATCTGTATTTTAAAAGACGGTTTATTCTCATTTCACGAGGGAGTAAATTTATTGATACTTTAGTCCGGAATGCTTTACAAATAAGTATACCAAGACAGCTATAAAAAATATTTCCAGATTTTTCTGCAAATTTTTTATCAATTGTTTCTGATGTTATACCAATTCTTGATAAAACTTCGATTTGTTTTATCGGGCACGAAAAAATATTTGCTAAATATTCATCAATATTTTTTAAATTTGAAGACCCTCCTGATAAAAAAATTTTTTCTAATTTAAATTTTTTCCCAAATATTTTATTGAAATCGTCTTGAACAGCTTTTAATTGCTTTATCCATATTTCAATTGCAGGAGCAATGCTTTTTTTGACATTTATTTTGATTTCATCCTTTGAATGTTCAGTAATATTGGCATGCTCAATTTTATATTTTTCCGCCTGTTCAAAAGTGATATTTAATTTTTTTGAAATTTCTTCAGTGAAATATTTACCGGCAATTGGTATAAATCTGCTGTATAAGATTTTTCCGTTATTTATAAAAGCAATCTTCGTGGCTGAGAACCCAATATCCATATGCATATACAATTCTCCTGAAATATCAATCTGGTTAAATGTCAGGAGATTCAAAATCGCAGTTGGTAAAGCATCGATACTATTGAGTTTTATTTTATTAAGTTTTAATAAAGAAATTAAATCGTATATTTTCTTTTTTTCAACACCGCAGATCAAAACCTCATAAGCTTTAGTTTTCCCAATTTCATTTAGTGCATCCCGTGAGACAAGACTAAAAGCTATCATTCTTTCTTTTTCAGGTATATGCATATAATTATCAGCTTCTTCATTAATTTTTTTTTCTAAATCATCTAAAATACCTGAAGGATTTTCAATATACCTTTTAAGAATATTGCAATCAGAAATACACACATTTACGGATTTGTTTTTAATTTTATTTCTTGATATGAGTTTTTGAAAAGAGCGGTTTATTTTTTCTAAGGAAAAATCCTGCTCCGGATTTTCTATATATTCAATATCAATTTTTTCGAGAAGTAATCCCTGTTTTGATGCTGTTTTTAATCCCAAAAATTTAATACTATGCGTGCCAAAATCAATACCAATCATAATTTATTTTATCCAGTATTTAATGTGATTCTTGTGTGAAAGGGGTACCTGACAACGTACTGCTATAAAAGCTTTCCAGATTTGCAAGGTTATATGCTGTAATTTTATAATAGTATCTTATTCCATTTTTTAAACCTGTATCTATAAAACTATTAGCATTTGATGAAACAGAAGCTATTTTTTGAAATTCCCCGTTTGAAAAATTATTACGATAAATAAAGTATCCCTTTAAATCAAGTTCATCATTTAAATCCCATTTGAGAAAATTTTTTTTATCATATGGGTCAATAATAAAATTTTTAGGAGTTAAAGGCGGTTTGCTTGAAACCGGGATACAGGAAATTGGGTCTGCTGCGGTTCCCTCAATGTTTCGAACATTTGTAGCTGCTAATTTATAATAATATTGAGTACCGTTTTTTAAATTTTTATCTTTATACATACCAATAGATTTTTTTAAATCAGCTATTTTTTTATATGCGCCATTTGGGCCAATATCATTTTTATAAATTGTAAAATGATCAAGCAAATTATCTTCTGATGTATTCCAGTGCAAAAATATCTCCTTATCTCCAGGCTCTGCTGTAAAACCAGAAGGAGTTATTGAATATACTTCTATATTCTCAGGAGAAAAAGGATTTTCATGTTTTTGACTGCCGCACCCAGCAAAAAATATAAATATAAAAAAGATTATTTTAATTTTTTTCATCAATATCACCAAAAATTTTTCATGTAAACAACCGGTATTTTATTTGGCGGTTCATCAGTAAAATCAATGATATCGCCATAAATTTTTATATCCATTCCGATTTTATGGATTTCCGGAATAAATTTTACTGCATCTAAAAGAACATACCATTTTTTATTTCCGGACATAAGTTCAAATTTTACTCTATTTTCCTGCATATTAATATCTTTAATTATACCCTGCCATTGAATTTTATTTGAGAGATATTTTTTAGGATGCATATAAACTTTTTCAATAGTTACTTTTTCAAATATTTTTTCAAAATATTTTATTGATATCTCAATACTGGGAGCTTTGGGATGATTGGGGTAGCGAGATACCCATGCAGAAAATTTTTCTATAATTTTTTTATATTTTTGGGGATCTGTTATATCAGAATCTGAACCTTCCAGATTTTTAACATAGTAAAAATCTTTTTCATAAGTTCTGATTTTTTCATATTCCTTCTGCGCCTCTATTGCATCCTTTACTCCAAGTTTTTCCAATGCTTCAGATGTAATCATCCATAACTCAGATTCATTATCCCTTAGAAGGACTTTGTTTAATTCAGGGATAACAGAAATATCATTTATAAATCCCAATTGCATAATAATTGATTTTTTCTCCTGAATTGAAATCTGAGGATTATTCAATCGAGAGATTAAATCATTAATTGTATGAGTTTCATCAATTTTCGTTTGCAATTTGGAACTGCAACCGTATAAGATTAATAGCAAAAAAATTGATGAAAATATTTGTTTTTGATGTTTATTCATTTTTTATCACTTTTTAATCATGATGCTGTAAAGCAACTTGTCTTGTCTGTCTGAAATCTTTTCCTTCAATATTAACAATTCTGCACATTTCATATAAGCGAGAATGCAGTCTAATCCCGATTCTGTCAATAAGCGTTTCCTCATCTACTCTGGTTTTGGGAGGATTATCGAGATAATTTGAAGTAAGTATAATAATTTTATTATCATTATATCTGCGATTAATTATATGAGTTATAGTATCCCGAATCCAGGATGTTATTTTTTGAGAGCCTAATTCATCCAGCACAAGAATATCTTTTTCCAGAACAGGTTTTAATACTTCATATTCTGTAACTTCAGATTCAGCATTATAGCTGTATTGAATTTTTTTCAGCAAATCGCGGAAATCATAAAATATACAGGAAAAACCTTTATCGATAAGCCCGCGCAGCGTTGCAATAGCCAGATGTGTTTTCCCTACACCGCATGGTCCCATAAAAAATAATCCTGCATTTGTATCAATTGGATATTCTTCAACAAATCGAATTGACACTTGTTTGGCTTTTTTTTGAGTCGGGGAAAGAGGATTATAATTTTCAAATGTGCAATGCTCATATCTTGATGGGATTAATGCAGAAGCCAGTTTTTTTTTCATTTTTTCATTTTTAAAGCAGAGAGAACATCGGCGGCTTGTTTTGAAGCCGTTATCGGTTATTATTTCCCACCCGGTCCCCCCGCATGCAGAACAAATTTCCATAATATAACCTCTCAAATTGTAAGCGTTCAGCTATCAGCCATTAGCTATCAGCTTATTAAGATATTAAAGAGTAAAAGTAAGGCTGTATAATATTAAAAGATTTGGCATTTACTTTGATTTTTTTTTCTTTTTAACTAAATGCTGAAAGCTGATGGCTGAACGCTTACCTAAATTAATATATCAGGTATTTTATAATATTCACAGATATTTTTAAAAATTACGATATTTAAAGTTTTTTTAAATGACTTTTCTGACATCTTATTTATATATTTTTTAAGTTTGCCATTAGCATTCTCTTTAATTTTTTTTAAAAGTTCTAATGGAATTAAATTTGGAACTTTCTGTGCGAAATTTTGTTTTAAAGAATACAAATTTTCTTCTAATACAAATGGTGTAATTTCTTTTTTTATAAAGTTTTTTTCAATAATCTTTATTTCTTGATATAAATCACGAAGAAGCATGAGCAACTGTTCATTTTTTTGCAATTTTACATAAGTGCCGGATTTCTCCAGATTGTTTTTTAGCTCAGCAAGCTTATTAAGAATATATTTATGTTCATCAAAAGTTTCCTCATAATCATTCCTGCCAACCATATTTTCTTTATATTCCTGCCATAAATCCAGAATAATAGGTTCGCAATATCTTATAGTGTTTAATGAGCGGTTACGGTTTTCATCTTTTGAGTAAAAATATTCAAAACCGGTATCAATCCCCTGCTTAATTATTTTTAGAGGTATACCGATAGTATACCATTTTTCAATTATTATCCAATCTTTTGGGCTTAAAATCAAAGATTTTTTTCTTTTTTTAATAAAATATTTTTCTACTTCATCTAAATACAAATCATTTGCTCCAAGATAATTTACTGACCTTTTCTGATAGGTTCATAAGTGCAATACGGTTCAGGTGCAAGATAATCACCTGTAACAGCGTAGGCGCGCGCTCTGCATCCTCCGCAAACTCTACGATACTCGCATATTCCGCATTTACCTTTATATCCATTTAAATCTCGCATCTCCAGAAATACTTTAGATGTTTTCCAGATATTAGAGAAACGGTCTTTTTTAATATCCCCGCATTCTTCTTCCAGAAAACCGCAGATTTGAACTTTACCTGTATTTGAAACAAAAGCAAATCCGGTTCCTCCCATACAGCCTTTAGTCATGGCATCTAATCCATGTGATTGTGGAGTTACGGATCTTCCTTTTAATTTTTCCTGCTGTCTGAATATACGATAATAATGGGGTGCACAGGTGGGTTTAAATTGTATTGTAATTCGCTCTCGCTGTTCATAGATCCATAAAAGTGTTTTTTCATAATTTTCAGGCGAAATTTCCTGATCAGCCAGTTCTTTTCCGCGTCCAGTTGGAACCAGCAAAAATGGATGATATGCTTTTGCATTTAGCTTAACTGCCATTTCTAGAATTGCCGGTACTTCATGGAGATTAATATTAGTAATAGTTGTATTAATCTGAAATTCCAGTCCGGCAGTATTGGCGTATTCTATAGCTTTCATAACGCTGTCAAAAGCCCCGTTTTGCTGCCTGAAACGGTCATGCGTCTCCGATGTGGCTCCATCAATACTTAAACTGATTCTTTGAATGCCAACTTCTTTCATCCGTTTTGTTTTTTCAATATTCATAAGCGGACCGCATGGAGCCATAACCATTCGAAGTCCAAGACTGGTGCCTTTTTCCGCAATATCAAAAATATCTTCTCTCATCATTGGTTCACCGCCTGTGAGAATAATAATTGGTTTGGCAATAGTTGCAACATCTTCAAGAAAAGCAAAGCATTCCTGCGTTGTTAATTCACCCTGATATTTTCCACGTGTGGCACTGGCTCTGCAATGTATACATGATAGTACACAGCTTCTGGTAACTTCCCATGCGATTAAACGCGGTAAATATTCATGTTCTGTAATCATATTTTCTCCTATGATTTTTAATAGTTATAAATTAATGAAGAACCTTGCAGCAAGCTGCGAGGTATCTTCTGTCTCTGATAGGAATTATTTATCTGGGAGTGCCAAAGGCACTAATTATAATAATTATTTACCTTTCAGAGACTTTATTTATATTTGTGCCAATTCATTGGCACTTCCAGATAACATATCATCATTATGAATTTTTTTCAATAATTTCTGGCAATTCAAATTTAAAATTGTTTGATTAAATTTGATTTTGTTAAATAGGTATGTTATTTATTAAGATATGTATTTAAAAAAAATATCATTATATAATTTATCTATTCTTGGAGAAAAAAATGTTTATAAGTTCAATTAAAAAAGTTTGTACTATGTTTTTAGTGTTATTATTTTTTTTGGCATTATCGTGTGGAAATGATGAAAATAAAAAAAATACTAATACGGATGTTGGGAATAACGACACAAGTCCCCCTCAAATATTATCAGTTACTCCGGAAAACGGTGCAACAGGAGTTACCTTAAATACAACCGTTACAGTAACATTTAACAGGGAAATGAATGCATCAAGCTTAAATAAAACAACCTTTATAATAAATGGAGTAACAGGGATAGTAAAATATAGTAATAACAAAGCAACTTTTGCTCCATACGCATCACTGGAATATAATACTCAATATACAGCAGCAATAACAACAGGAGCTAAAGATATAAATGGTAATGCAATGATATCTAATTACGAATGGAGCTTTACAACAGTGAATCTATCATGGGAAAAAATTGCAGCTGGTGCAGCATTTAATTTGGCAATAAAAAGTAATAATGCATTATATGCATGGGGGGATAATAGATGGGGACAATTGGGTGATGGAACTACTACTGATAAAAATACTCCAATTCAAATAGGCGATGATAAGGACTGGGACAAAATTGCCGGTGGCGGGAAGCATGCTATTGCAATTAAAGCTGATGGTACATTGTATGCATGGGGAAATAATAGTTCTGGACAAATTGGAGATGGAACTACTACAGATAGAGCTACACCAAATAAAATAGGAAATGATACTAATTGGGCTCAAATAGATGCTGGTTATTTTTTTAGTGTAGCATTAAAAAGTGATGGAACTTTATATGCATGGGGTGATAATACATATGGACAATTAGGAGATAGTACAATTACAAATAGTTTAACACCAATAAAAATAGGAAATGATACAGATTGGGAACAAATATCCTGCGGGGGAGAATATGTAATTGCTTTAAAAAATAATGGAACTTTATATGCATGGGGACGGAATTATTATGGCCAGTTAGGGGATGGGACTACAACTGATAGTTTTATCCTAAAACAAATCGGTACTGATAATGACTGGATTTTTATTAATGCAGGTTTTTATCATTCTTTTGCCATTAAAAGTAATGGGCGATTATATGGCTGGGGATTTAATGAAACTGGTTCAATTGGAGATAATTCATTAGTTTCAAGAAGTAGTCCTGTATTAATAGGTACAGATACTGATTGGAAATATGTTTTTGAAGGGTATGTTCATTCTGTTGGGATAAAAAAAAATAATGGCGCATTATATGGCTGGGGATATAATAATAATAATCAATTATTAACTATTGGAAATGGTGAAATTGTATACACACCAGAATTAATTAGTAGTAATTTTAATTGGGCAAATATTGCAGTTGGTGAATATCATAATTTAATTTTAGATATTAATAATAAATTATATTCATGGGGAAATAATAAGTATGGGCAAAAAGGAAATGGTACAAATGTAACAAATAATGAAATTTCTTTAGTCAATGAATAATTTATCAGATAGTGAAATTAAATACTATGCAAAAAAATAAAATTCTCATTTTATTTATAATAATTATTTTAAATTTATATATTCAAAAAAAATTATTTGCAAACAATGAATCCTGTTTTAATTGTCATCTTGAGATTAAAAATTTATGGGATTCAGGAAAGCATAAAGAAAAATTGAGTTGCAATATTTGCCATGACAGGCTTCAAAATCATGGCGGATTTGCTTTATCCAATACTAAAAAACCAACTACAAATTTAACTTCTGAAAATTGCGGCAAATGTCATAGTAATCAATTTAAGATTTTTTTTGCAGAAAATCTAAAAAAATCAGCACGGCTTGAAAAGTCCTTAGCTACAGAACGTGTCCCTTCTCCTTTATGGGATAAACTAATAATGGGATACAGTTTTGCCAAAGAACGTAATTCACCGAGAAGCCATGCTTATATGTTAATAGATCATTTAATTTCATAATCCGGATCAGGCAAGAGAATCTCTTACCATATCTGTTGAGGAAGCAAAAAAGGGGATTGAGATTTTAGAGAAAGCATCAATTAAAAGATAATTTTAAAGGTTATTTTATGGATAAAAAAGAATTTAAAGATTTTTTTTTAAAAAATTCATTTAAAATTTTCACCTTAAGCGTTCTCTGGCCAATTGGTTTTTTTATCTATAATGAAATTATAAATAATCAAATATATACTATTACTTTTGGAAAAGTAATAGCTTATTTTGGGCCTATGGTTACCTTACCTTTTATTGGGTATCTACTTCAAGACAGAAATAAAAATAGCGAAGATTTAAAATCAGCAACCCAAAAAATTTCAGAATTATTATTCGAAGTTATCCTCAACAAAAAATTGGGCATTAGATATGTAAATCCATATCTTATTAAATGCTGGGAAGCTAAAAATTGCGATAAAAAAGATTGTCCAGCTTATAAATCAGAAAATTTACGCTGCTGGCAGGTTGCCGGAACATATTGTATGGGAAAAGTAACAGGTAAATTTGCTGAAAAAATAAATGATTGCAAAATTTGCAATGTTTATAAGAAAGGTACGCCTAATGAATTAACAACAATTGGTGAAGATTTTAATAATATGATGATTGTTATTGAATCTATTTCAGCAGAGCAGTATAAAGATTTTATGGATACAATAGAAGCTTTAGGTAAATTAATAGAGTTAAAAGATCCTTATACCGGAGGAAAACATTCTCCTGCTGTACAGGGATATGCATTAAAAGTTGCAAAATATCTTGAGTTAACTCCTGAACAGATAAAAAATCTTAAAATCGCAGCAATTCTGCATGATATAGGTAAAATAGGAATAAAAGGATCTATTTTGAATAAAAATGGTCCGCTGGATGAAATGGAATATAATGAAATAAAAAAACATCCTCTTATTGGTGAAGAAGCAATAAAAAGTATTAAAAAACTAAATGATGTGCGTAAAATTATTAAATATCATCATGAACGTTATGACGGAAGAATGGATGGGGACCATAGTTCATATATTGGAGAGGTTAAAGGCGATGATATTCCTATTGAAGCAAGGATAATCAGTGTTGCTGATTCTTTTGACGCAATGACATCTGATCGTCCATATCGTAAAGCATTTACAAGAGAAAAGGCAATCAAAATACTTAAGGAGGAGAGCGGGAAACAATTTGATCCAAAGTGTGTGGATGCTTTTATTAAATTATTAAATGGGGTTATCCCTGTCTAGGATAATGCGCCTCATGGCATTCTATGCATTGCTTATTTTCACTTATAGTATGATTTTCAGCCTTTCCTTTTTCAGGATG
>CAYWFU010000093.1:0-12264 GCA_964457585.1 uncultured bacterium
TCAATTGTCAATGCTCAATGCTCAATCGTCAATTTAGTGTCAATGCCATTGCGCGTCTGTTGCAGGGGGGAATAGTTGGGGTGGTGCGGAGAGTGCATCTAACGGCAAAAAAAATTATTTAAAAGGAGCTTTAACAGGTGTATGATTATATTTTCTATATTACTATAAAAATCAGTTCAGGTTTTCACCCTCCCTATAATATTTCATTGACATCATTAGTTTTTCATGATTAAATTATATAGAATTTACTGTTATTACTTGTACTATTTAATAATCTTTTGTGAAAGGGGATTAAATAAAAATGGAAAAATATCTGCAGGAAACAGAAATTATTGATTGGAAACATCCTGAAATTCTAGAATTAGCAAATCAGTTATCAAATGGACTCAGTTCAAAACTTGATATTGCTAAAAAGTGTTTCGAATTTGTAAGAGATGAAATTAAACACAGCTATGATTATGGTTTGAATCCCGTTACTTATATTGCCTCAGATGTATTAAAGTATAAAACAGGTTACTGTTATGCAAAAAGTCATCTGCTGGCAGCTTTATTGCGTGCAAACAAAATACCTGCAGGATTTTGCTATCAACGACTATGTGTTGACATGAACAGATATCCTTATTCTCTACATGGTTTAAACGCAGTATATTTTGAGGAATCAGGATGGTATCGTATTGATGCGCGAGGAAATAACGAAAATGTTAATACTCAATTTACACCTCCAATTGAAAGCTTAGCCTGTATTCCTAAAGACGAATTAGAATGTGATTTCCCTGAAATCTGGCCTTCACCTTTAGAAATAATAGTTTCAACATTAAAAAAGTATTCTGATTATATGGATTTGTATAATAATTTACCTGACGTTGAAATAATAAAATTCTAGTTATCCACTAAAACAAAATATTAAATTTCAAACAAAGCATAAAACTTGCTTTTTTATTCTGTTACGTAATAACGGTGGTGCAGATAGTGCATAGGAGGAACAGCAGAGAGATATTTTTCAGAAGTTAAATTGTTTATAAATTTTAACACTTGAACAATATAGGGGATTATGAAACACGCTTTGCGTGTTTCTCCACCTCTAATTTTGGCATGTTCTACAAATATAAAAATTATTAAATATATTTAAAAAGGATGATTCAGGTAAAAAGGGCTCTTTTTATCTAAAATTTAGTAACAATGGAAAAACATTTGAAATATATATCAATAAAAGTGGTGGATCCCCAATATTTACTGCAACAAAATAAAAACAAAAATAAAAATAAAATTCTATGAGGCTAAAAAATATGGGGCGGTTTTTAATGGAGAAATATAGAAGTGATATTTAGGTATATATAATTTTATTCTTCCTTACTTTCCACACGAATAATCGTACTTTTTGTTTTAACCACATCAAGATCATCTATTTCGGCAATTGCATTTTGCATATTTTTTTCAACTGATTTATGGCTCATCATGACAATTGTCACTCTGCTGTTAATGCTTTTACCTTTCTGAATAACAGATGCAATGCTAATATTATATTTTGCAAAAATACCTGCAATATTTGAAAGAACTCCGGGCTTATCCTGAGTATTCATTCTAATATAATAACAGGATTGAATTTCTTCCATTGGGATAACTTCTTTATATTGTGATTTCCATTTGAATTCGGGAATAGAAGTAGTGGAATTTGTTATATGACGCGCAATATCCATAACATCACTGACTACTGCGCTGCCTGTTGGAAGCGAGCCGGCTCCTCTTCCATAATACATTGTATCTCCAACATAGCTTCCGGTTATATAAATACCGTTAAAAACACCGTTTACTGAAGCTAACAGATGATCCTGCGGAATCATGGTAGGATGTACGCGAAGTTCAACTTTATTGTTATTATTTTTAATTATTCCTAATAATTTTATAACATACCCTAATTCTTTAGCATATCGAATATCTTCTGAAGTTATTTTACTTATTCCTTCTGTAAAAAAATTTTTAAAATCAAAAAAACATCCATATGCCAGATACGCAAGTATTGATAATTTATGAGCAGAATCTATTCCTTCAATATCAAAAGTTGGATCCTGTTCAGCATATCCTTTTTCCTGAGCTCTTTTTAATACTTCCTTAAAGGAACGGTTTTCAAATGACATTTTAGAGAGGATATAATTGGATGTCCCATTAATTATTCCAAAAACAGCTTCAATTTTATTAGGAGCTAATCCTTCACGCATTGCCCGTAAAATTGGGATACCGCCGCCGACACTTGCTTCATAAAGAATATTAACATTATTTTTTGCTGCGGTTTCAAATATTTCTCCGCCATGCATTGCAAGCAGGGCTTTATTAGCAGTCACAACATGTTTTTTATTATTTAATGCGCGTAAAATAAACTCTCTGGCAGGACTATATCCCCCAATAAGTTCAATAACTATATCTATTTCAGGATTATCAAGAATATCTTCAATATTAGTACTTAAAATATCAGGATCTAATTGTATTCCTCTGGATATTGTAATATCTTTATCAACAATTTTTTTAATTTTTACTTCTGTTCCAACCTTAGTATTAATTAAATCCTGATTATCAAGTAGAATTTGAATAGTACCAGTCCCAACAGTCCCGAATCCAATTATTCCGACATTTATTGTTTTTTTCATAAGTTTTTTTTCAGTATTTTACCTATTCCTCTTAATGCTTGTCTGATCCGTTGTTCATTTTCAACTAACGCAAATCTAACAAAACCCTCGCCATATTCACCAAATCCAATTCCAGGAGAAACAACAACGCCGGTTGTTTCTAATAACATAAGTGAAAAATCAACAGAATTCATATGATTAAATGGTTCAGGGATAGGTGCCCATACATACATTGTAGCTTTTGGAGGTGTCACATCCCATCCCACATTTTTTAATCCACTAACAAGTACATCTCTACGCGACTGATACGTCATAGAAATTTCTTCAACACATTTATAAGGACCCTGTAAAGCAGCAATAGCTGCTATCTGAATAGGTTGAAATATGCCGTAATCCATATAGCTTTTTGTGCGGGTTAATATTTTTATTATTTCTGCGTTCCCGACAGCAAATCCAACGCGCCATCCAGCCATATTGAATGATTTTGACATGGAATAGAATTCAACTCCGACATCTTTTGCACCTTCTGCCTGTAAAAAACTCGGAGCTTGATATCCATCAAAACAAATATCAGCATAAGCTAAATCATGCACAATAATAATATCTTCTTTACGCGCAAAATCCACAATACGTTTAAAAAAATCCAGATCAACAACTTGTGTTGTTGGATTATGAGGGAAACTTACAATCATCATTTTAGGCCGCGGATAACTGCTTAAAATCTGCTTATGCGCACTTTCCAGAAAATCCACTCCTTGTTCTAATCTGATATTAATTAAATTTCCGCCGCACATAGCAATACTATATAAATGAATTGGATATGTTGGGTTGGGGACAGCAACTATATCGCCTTCGTTTATTATTCCGAATGCAAGATGAATGAGCCCTTCCTTTGAACCAATTACCACACAAATTTCAGTATCCATATCAAGCGTAACATTATATCGTTTTTTATACCATTGCGCTATTTCCCTTCGCAAATTATTTATTCCGCGTGAAGCTGAATAGCGGTGATTTTTTGGAGATAAAGCAGCTTTGATAAGGGATTGTATTATATGGGGCGGTGTAGGCTGATCAGGATTCCCCATACCCAGGTCAATAACATCCATTCCTTTATTTCTAGCTTCAAGCTTTAAACTATTTATTTTTGCAAACACATAATGCGGTAATCTGTTAATACGATTTGCCACTTCAAATTTCATATTTTATTCCTTTAAATTTTTTGGAAATGAAAATATACAATAGCAATATGATATATTATAAATAAAGAGTTTGTCAATAGTTTGCATAGCATTCTTTGTTTGACATATTTATATTAAATACATATAATGTATAAAAAGATTATTCCGGGAGGCATAATATGTCGTTTTATTCAGAAAAAGTTATGGAGCATTTTAAAAGTCCAAGAAATGTCGGCGAAATAGATAATCCTGACGGAGTAGGAGAAGTCGGGAATCCTGTTTGCGGTGATATGATGACATTTCAGATTAAAGTTAAGAATAATATATTGGAAGATGTAAAATTTAAAACTTTTGGTTGTGGAGCTGCTATAGCCGTTTCCTCGATGGTCTCAGAAATGGCAAAAGGTAAAACAATTGAAGAAGCTTTAAAAATTACAAATGAGTCGGTTGCGCGGGAGCTTGGCGGACTCCCTCCAAATAAAATGCACTGTTCAAATCTTGGAGCAGATGCTCTTCATAATGCGATTGAAAATTATAAACAAAAAATTAATGCTATAAATAAGTAAGATATGGATTACTAAATTAGAGCACTGCTTAAGCTGCAATTCGTAACAAATATTTAACTTGTTAGGAGATAAAGTGAAAAAAACAGAATCAGCAAAATGCAATTGTCCTTTTTGTGAAACAGAATTAGTGTTTAGTTGTTTTGAACCGGTTTTTTGCAAAACTTGTAAAATAAAACTTGCTATTTGTAAGAAATGCGATTATTTTTTTAATGAAAAATTTCTAAAATGTCCTGAATGTGGTGAGAAAAATGAAAGATAAAATGGCAATAATTTTATTTTCAGGTGAACAGGATAAAGCGATTGCTGCATTTACACTGGCTACAACTGCTGCATCCGGCGGAATGGATGTATCTATCTTTTTTACTTTCTGGGGATTAAACATATTAAAAAAATCAATTATCAGGAGGAAATTATGAAAAAAATTGAAAAAGATATAATAAGCAGCATTGCTCTACTATTTGTTTTTTGTTTTATTTTAAAAGCTTCCAAATGTCTGTCAGCGGATCATAATATGGTTGATAATGAACATGTGTCTCACGAAAATACTGAAGCGATCTCTCATCAAAATTTAAATAAAGAACATGGTGAACATAAAGACAATATAGAATTAAATACAGAAGAATCTGCACATGGGACAGAATCTGAACATGGACAGGAACATGGTCAAGAGCATGGGCATGGCGCAGGACACGCTGCTTTATCACCCAAAATATCAATAGCTCCAAAAATATTTATAGGTTTTTTATCTGTTTTATTAATTGGACAGTTTATAGTATATAGAAAAAATAAACCTAAAGCGCATAGTGAGCAAAATAATTCCCAAAATAATGATAATCATGCGCCATCTCATTGAAAAATAGTATAAGGTTTCAAAATGCGACCATCCATATCTGATTATATAATAAAAAAAATAATAAATTTAGAATATTCAAATCCTTTTGAAATGCTGGGAATTCATTCTGTTAATTCTAATAATAAAAAATTCACTGCTATTCGTATCTTTAATCCACAGGCAAAGAACATCATTGTTGACCGCATGGATAAATCCGAGAAATATCCTATGAATTGTCTGCATTCAGACGGTTTTTTCGAATCGATTATACCCAACATAACCTCACCTTTTTCTTATCAGCTTGTAGTCGAATATTTTGATGGTAAAACAAAAATAGAAAAAGACCCTTATTCATTCCCTCAAATTTTGAGCGATTTTGATTTGCATCTTTTCAATGAAGGAAATCATCATTTTATTTATAGTAAATTAGGAGCGCATGTTTTTGAAATAAAAAAAATAAAAGGAGTTGTATTCTCTGTCTGGGCGCCAAATGCGGAATGTGTAAGTGTTATAGGAGATTTTAATTATTGGGATCGAAGAAGACATCCAATGCGTCCTTTAAATAATTCCGGTGTATGGGAAATATTTATACCTGATATCAGTGCAGGCATTTATTATAAATTTGAAATTCGCACTAAAGAAGGGAAGATAATTACAAAATCTGATCCATATGCTTTTTTTAGTGAAAAGAGACCAAAGACAGCTTCATGCGTTTATGATTTAAACAAATACAAATGGGATGATTCAGAATGGATGAAAAAAAGACCAAATTATGATATTTATCATAAACCTATGAGTATTTATGAAGTTCATCTTGGTTCATGGATGAGAGTGCCTGAAGAAAATAACAGATTGCTAACTTATAGAGAATTAGCAGAACAGCTTATCCCATATGTTTTAAAAATGGGATATACACATATAGAACTTTTACCTATTGCAGAACATCCTTTTGATGATTCATGGGGGTATCAGGTTTTAGGCTATTTTGCGCCAACCAGCCGTTTTGGTTCTCCTGATGATTTAAGATATTTTATAGATGTATGTCATCAAAATAATTTAGGGATATTAATTGATTGGGTACCAGCGCATTTCCCGCGTGATGGACATGGACTGACAAAATTTGACGGGACTGCTTTATATGAACATGAAGATCCTCGGCGCGGAGAACACCAGGATTGGGGAACATTAATTTTTAATTATGGACGAAATGAAGTTAAAAATTTTCTTATATCAAACGCATTATTCTGGTTTGAAAAATATCATATAGATGGAATACGTGTTGATGCTGTTGCTTCTATGCTTTATCTGGATTATAGTAGAAAAGAAGGCGAATGGGTTCCTAATATTTATGGCGGGAGAGAGAATTTAGAAGCAATTAGTTTTTTAAAAGAATTGAATACCTTAATATATAAATACTTTCCAGGAGCAATAACCATTGCCGAAGAATCCACTGCATGGCAGGGGGTTTCCCGTCCTACTTATCTCGGAGGTCTTGGATTTGGAATGAAATGGAATATGGGCTGGATGCATGACATACTGGATTATTTTACCAGAGACCCGGTTCATAGAAAATATCATCATCAAAATTTAACTTTTGCCTTGCTTTATGCTTTTCATGAAAATTTTATTTTACCTCTATCTCATGACGAAGTTGTTCATGGCAAGCGGTCGCTTCTGGATAAAATGCCGGGTGACCTATGGCAAAAATTCGCAAATCTGCGTCTTATATATGCATATATGTATGGTCAGCCAGGTAAAAAACTTATTTTTATGGGTGGAGAATTTGGACAATGGTGGGAATGGAATTGCAATGAAAGTATTCAGTGGCATTTACTTCAATATGCCCCTCATAAAAAACTTCAAAAATTTGTAGAGGATTTAAATCAGTTTTATAAAAATGAACCGGCTTTATGGGAAGATGATTTTGAATATACTGGTTTTCAGTGGATAGATTTTTCCGACGGAGCATCAAGCATTGTTAGTTTTATGCGTAAAGCAAAAAATACTTCTGATTATTTGATAACAGTATTTAATTTTACTCCTGTTCCCAGATATGAATATCGAATAGGAGTTCCGGATCTTTGCTATTATAAAGAATTGCTTAATAGTGATTTAGAAATTTATTGGGGCAGCAATATAGGCAATAGCGGGGGTGTTTGGGCAGAAAATATTCCATGGCAGGGGTTCCCCTATTCTATAAAATTAATTCTTCCGCCTCTTGCAGGAATGTTTTTTAAAATGCAAAAATAATTTAAAACTTCATTTATTCATATGTTCTGAGCTTGACAGAGATATTACTTTTTTCCCCATTACATATCTAAGATTTTTAGCTAAAGTACTTGCAGTTACTATTCCAACAATCTCATTTTTCTCTGTTATAATCAATCTTCTAATATTTTTGGTTGCTATTATATTACTTGCTTCCATAACACTAGTATCAGAATCAATAGTTAATATTGGGAAATTCATAATTTCTTTAATTGTTACTTTATCTGCATTTTTTTGTTTTGCTACAATTTTTTTTAAAATATCCCTTTCTGTTACTATTCCGACAACCTTTTTATTTTCTTCAACCAGTATAGAACCTATATTTTTTTGATCCATAACATTTGCTGCTTCCACCACAGTGGCAGAAAAAGGCATTTTAGTAACATTATGCATTATGTCTTTTACTTTCATTTAAAATCCTCCTTTTAATTAATTAAATATTCTATCTGAATATTTTTCAGCTAAAATTTTTACTCCTTGATTTAATGCATTATCTTCAGAAAAACCTGCGCTTGTAAAAGTAATGCTATCGCTTTTTGCAATATCACCATTTTTATTTATAACTTTATAATTAAAAATAATATTACATGAAATTATATTTGTATCATACATAGTCCCTTTTTTAAATGAATAACTGATAGTTCCAAGAATCAGATTATCTATTTTATTTAAAGCATTTGCTTCCTTTAAAAAATTAGTATCCCCGTCGTAAATTTCTTTAAAAAAACCTCTGGTTTTGAATAATTCTTCTTTGAAAAGGTTTATTACTATATTGTTTTTTTCAGTTCTTAAAAGGTTATAGAAAGCATTTTCAGGAGAAAATCCGCTTTCGGTTTTTCGCGATTCAATTACAATCGCAATATTTTTTTTATTTGTATAAGTTGTGAAATTTTCACTTAATAAAGATTCGAATTCAATAAATCTTTTATCATTTTTATCTATTTGACTTTTAACTCTTTTTGTTATGATTTCTGATTTTTTTTCAAGCAGTTTTATTATTATTTCGTCTTTATCAAGCACATCATTGCCAACCGCTAAAACTTTTGCCTGCTCTGTTGCCAAAAGATGAATATTAATATCAACTTTATTTCCTAAATCTGTTAATGTCCCTATTACTATTGCATCTGCTCCAAGTACTTTTCCTATTGACAGAGCGGTTTTATCATCAATTATTCCGGTAAGAGTGAGATTTATTTCCTTAAAAACAGCATCTAACTGCTTACGTTCAACTACCTCAAATTTATCTTTGTACTGAAAAAGGCTGTTTGTTAATTTATCTGATAAAAATATTCCAAGTTCAGTCATTTGTCCGGTTAATAAAGGGAAATCCACAATTGCAACTTTTCTTTTATTCTGTTCCAGCATAGTTGATGATATTTGCTGTGACAGATTGGAGATAACTTTATTTATATCTGCATGTTTTGCAGATTGTTCAGCATCTGTTTTCAATTGCGGTTTTGTTTTGGTACAGCTTATTAATATTATAGAAGACAATAAAAAAATTTTTAAACAAAAATATGTATTAATTTTAAATTTTTTAATTTTTGGATTTTTCATATTTTGATTTTTTTATGGGATCCATATAGTAAGTCCAGCAGCTTTTACTGCATTATGCCAGGAACCAAATATATTTCTAATTGTTGTAGTATTCATTTTACTATTATCTTCAAAAGCTTTACAAGTAAGACATTTCGTCCCAAGTTTAGATGAAATTCTCTGCATTTCAGCAATAATTTCTTTCTTTTTTTTATTTAATATTTCAGGTGAATGAGGATCCCATATAGTAAGACCGGCAGCTCTTATTGCATTATGCCAGGTTCCAAATGCTCTGGTAACTGTCCTGAGACTTACAATTCCTCTCCCCTCGTAATCTGACCCCTTAAGATATTTAGTCCTAAGTTCCGATGAAATTTTTTGTAAATCAATAATAATCTCTTTTTTTAGATTATTTTTTTCTTCAGGAGATCTGGGAATGCAAATTTTAAGACCAGCCACCCTTACTGCATTATGCCATGACCCAAATGCTCTGACTACTGTTCCATTATCTGCAATTTTACAATTATTTTCAAAAATTCTACCAGTAAGATATTTCGTCCCAATTTTAGATGAAATTCTCTGCATTTCAGCAATAATTTCCTTACGCCTTTTATTTAATACTTTAGGCGAACTGGGATCCCATATTGTAAGCCCAGCAGCTCTTACCGCATTGCGCCATGACCCAAATGTTTTATATACAGCCGTGAGACTTACATTTCCTTTACGCTGGAAATCAGTACACTTAAGATATTTCGTCCCAAGTTCAGATGAAATTCTCTGTATCTCAGTAATAATTTTTTTTTTATTTGTATCCATATTCATTTCTTTCTTTTAGCGCACCAGCGATAAAGCATCCAATGCAGCGCAATTGCCAGACTTTTTATTAGTCTAACATTTCTTCATATCACTTATTTAATATTATAACATATTCTGTTTTTAAATAGTCAATAATTTTTAAATTAAATGAATTTCCATTCTACAATTTTTACAATCAAATTTCAATAGATATAAGCGGTTATTTTTATCCATTAAATATAAAGGTTCCCTAATATTTTTCCTGGTTAAATTTTTCCCGCATAAATCCAATTCCTGCTTAATGCAGTATTTTGTCCGCATAACCATTCTATTTTTCATGATGAGCCCTGATTCTGCTGCTAACTCAAAAATGACAGCCCCATGGTGTTCATAAAAATTTTTAGCTTTTTCATTTAAAACATTTCCGGTATAAAGTATTTTTTTAATTGGGTAAGGAATTGAATTTTTTAAAATTTGTCCGCTTAAGAGCGGGAAATTATTATTACGACTGATAAGAAGATTGCTTATAGCTCCGCGCCGTAAATTATTTAGAACTGAATATAGAATATTCTGCGCTATTGCCATCTTCATCAATAACTCCCAATTTATAACCATCTGAAAATTCATTAAGAGTAAAAGACACTGATATTTGGCGACTGCAAGCTGTTTTTTCAATCTGTTTTATAAAAATATGATTATGGTTTCGATAAATAATCGTACCTTTTTTTATATGGTTAATTTTGTCCGGATATATCCTATTTTTATTTACTAAATTTACAATTGTACCTTTTAAATTATTCTCGGAATCGAAAAAACACAGACCATCCCCATTATTTAAATCATGTTCAGAAGCGATTTCGAAAAAATCTTTACCGGTATTTATAACGATACCAATTTGTTCCCCAATAGATTTGGGAGTAAAAAAAGAGGCAAGTTTATTTTTTTTTTCATTAATCGCATAATCAGTATACCCTCGATTGGAGATATTAACGATGCTGGATTGTAAAGATAAACGAATGCAAGAGGCTATAGACTTAGTAGTATCCAAATTGCTCTTCTCGGATTTGTTATATAATAATATTATTATTATTTGAGTTTGGCAGATTTTAGATAAATAGATTCTAAACCGAAAAAATATGTTGCTTATGATTTATAGCTTTGATAGTATTAACTCAATATGAATGATTTTGATTTAAATAAAATATTTGAAATTGTTGATTCCTATAGAAAAAAAATTTTATTTTTTATCAGTATATTTTTTTTATTTTTTATAATTACATTTATTTTTTCTGAAAAATTATTGGAATTTATTTGTATTCCTTTTTTTGCCCTGAATAAGAAACTTCCTGATTTTTTTTTGCTCCCAAAAAATTTAATTTATACTGCACCATTTGAAATAATATGGGTAAAGCTGAAAATTTCCATTGTTTTTTGTTTGATAATTTTATGGCCGTTAATTATTTTTATTATTATAAAAGAAATAAATAAAATAAAAGAAATTAAACATATTTATTTGATAATTTTTATTTTGATATTCCTTTTTTATTCAGGGATAAGTTTTTCTTTCTATTTTATTATTCCGATTATTTTGAATTTTTTTTTGAATTTTGAATCTTCTTATCTTCAAGCACTATGGACTATAACAAATTATACTAATCTGGTAATAAATATATCAGTTTTAACAGGTATGTTTTCTGAATTTCCAATAATATTGATAGGTTTGGTATGGATTAACCTTATAGAGATTAGCAGTCTTCTCAACGCGCGGAAATATATTATTGTTTTAATTTTTATAATTGCAGCGGCTGCAACTCCGGGTCCTGATGTGGTTTCTCAACTTTTAGTAGCAATTCCAATTTGGATAATTTTTGAAATTACTCTTTTATTCCTGAAAATATTTTATCGTTAATTCATTTCTTATCATCAATAAATTTATATACTATCTCTCCATCCTTTATTAATCCAAGCTCTTCTCTGGCAATTTTTTCAATATATCGATCATCATAAGTCAATTTTTTTATTTCTGTATCTAATTCAGAATTTTCAGCTTTTAGTTCATTAATATGAGATTTTAAAGAATGTATTTTATGATAAAAACTGCCAATACGTAAAAAGCCATCTCGCCCTGCGATGAAAATATAAACCAGTGAAACTAGAATTGTATAAAAAATAATTTTATTATATTTCTTTTTTTTTATTTTTAAGTTAGATTTAATCATTATGCTACCTCATTTATGACCTTACTGAGTATATCGGGTAAATAAAAAATAAATTCATAACAAAATTATTTTTGTGTAGATACATCAATAAAATCACCAAAAACCCAGCCATAAGTTTTGTCAGGCAGCTGGATTTTATACCAATAATTTTTTTGAGTCTCAACAACTAATTCTTTATTGGTTTTAGCAACTACTGGAAATACATCATTTTTAAAAATTTTTGATATTACTTCTGTGCCTAGTCCA
>CAYWFU010000094.1:0-11614 GCA_964457585.1 uncultured bacterium
AATAGATATTATATTTTTTGATGCTACAACAATATATTTTGAATCATTTACAGAAAAAGAATTTAAGACGAGATACAATATAGATAAAATTATATTTGTTGGTGATAGCGGGATGTTAAATGAAAAAAATTTGGCAGAACTAGAAGCCAATAAGTTTGAATATATTGTTGGAGCAAGATTAAAAAACATGAACAAAGAAATACAGGGAAAAATATTAGATGATAAGAATTATGAAGCATCCCAACAATGTATGGATAAAACAGATATAGATGCAAAAAAATATAAAATTGCAAAATTTGAACTAGCAGAAAAAAAGGATCTAATAGTTACTTTTAGTAATAATAGAGCAAAAAAAGATGAATCAGAAAGAACAAAAGCCATAGAGAAACTAAAAGCAAAATTAGAAAAGACAAAAAATCAAAAAGAATATTTATCCAATTATGGTTATAAAAAGTTTCTGCAAAATAGGGATAAAGTCAAGAGGGTAATTTTAATGATTTTTCTATCTTCAGGAGACAGAAGATACCTCGCAGCTTGCTGCGAGGTTCTTCATTAATTTGGTATCAGCTTTTTCTGCAGCATTTTTTAACGAGGTTGCTAATCTTAATGCAAGTATACACAAAATATTTATATCTGTCAAATTAAAAATGTAATACTTTTATTTTTGTATTACTTTTATATTTAGAGAGTGTGTTTTTTCTAGTCCTAATTATTCAAACTGATAAGCAGGTGGTAATGAACCTGTAACTTAACATTTCTGTGCCAAATTTACATACCATTCAGTGCCTGAAAGTAAATTAAAAAATTTCTATAATTTACTTTCAAAGCTAAAAGTAAATTAAGGTATTTTATAATTTACTTTATGAATAAATCATAATATTCATTAAATATAAATAATCTATTTCTTTTAAATCCTGTTACTTCACGTAAAATTCCAATTTCTTCAAAAGTTTTAATTAATGACATTGCTGATTTAAGACTAATTTCTAATTCTTTAGTAACATAACTGGTATTTACAATTGGTTTATGATAAAGAAGATTAATTAATTTTATGCCAGGCTCAGCTTTTCGCTGAAGTTTAACTATTTTTTCATCAATGCCATTTTTTAATATTAATATTTTTTGAAAAGTATCTTTACCTTTTTCAGCAGTTGTTATTATCCCAGAAAAGAAAAATTTTATCCAATGTGATAAATCGTTAGATTCTCTTACACGAGAAAGAGCGTCATAGTAAGATGTCCTATTTTTTTCAAAAAAATCAGATAAATATAATGAAGGTTTTATGAGCATCTTATTAGCAACCAGATAAAATGTTATCATTAATCTGCCTATTCTGCCATTTCCATCACAAAAAGGATGTATCGTTTCAAACTGATAATGTCCAATTGCAACTTTGATAAGATGTGGGACATCAATTTCTTCATTATGAAGAAATTTTTCTAAATCACTCATAAGTTCAGGAACTTCCTCCTGTGATGGTGGAATAAAAGCCGCATCAGAAAGATTTGATCCTCCAATCCAATTCTGGCTTGAGCGAAATTCACCCGGTAACTTATGTTCACCACGAACACCTTTAAGTAAGATTTTATGCATTTCTTTTAATAATCTATTGCTTAATGGAATTCTTTCAATTTCCTTGATCCCATATGTTATAGCTTCAATATAATTTTGAACCTCCTGCCAGTCATCTCTTTTTTCAGGGAGAATAATGTTTTTATCCATTAAAACTTCATCTAAATTAGTTTTTGTACCTTCAATTTTACTTGAAGCTTCCGCTTCTTTAACAATATGCATTTGAATAAAAAGATCTATATCTGGAACTATTGATGAAAAAGCATTCAACTCCGCTAATGATTGAGTTGCCTTTTCAAATAAAACATTAATTTTTGGATCATCCCATATCCATGAATGATTAATTTTTTCTGGTGAAAAACTTTTATATTGGTATTGCTGCTTAAAAACACCTGATTTAAACTCTTTTAAATTCATTTCAAAACCTCAAATTTATATTATATAATATGTTTAAAATATATTAACACAAAATGATTGTCAAATAAAATTTAATAGAACAGTAATTCTCGACAAGAAATCATTCCGGACATATTTAATCGGGAGTTTCTGTTTTTTAGTACAAAATTTACAGATAAAAAATAGAAAAATTTATTGACAACCCTATTTTTATATGGTTAAATTGAATCATTCATTTTTGATTCTCTACAAGAGAAAGGAGTGAATAATAAATGTTTATAAGTAAACGTTTTCTCTTAATGCTTTTTTTATTAATAATACTGATAAATATTTCGGGATGCTCGACTTCTGATCGTCCAGCACCATTTCAACCTTTCAAGTTTTGTTAAAGGTAAATTTTATTATTATTGGGTGATAGCGGTAGGGAACAACGGTATAGTCAGCGATCCTTCTAATGTGACACAGTCGCTGCAGATTAATTAATAATATTTTTCTTCCACTGTTTTTTTAATCCTAGTTTTTTTTCTATATCAATTTTTTTCCCGGTAAAAGGATTTACGCCTGTATAGTACATTGCAGTTGAAATTGTCATTGGAGTGGGATAAAACTCTTGAATTTGTTTGATTTTTATATTATGTTTTAATAAATAATTTTTTATTTCTTTCTCGCTTGCATCATCAGCGCCTGGATGTCCAATAATAAAATACGGGCTAAGATATTGCTTTTTTTTGAATTTTTTATTTAATACATTGAATTTGTCTGCAAATCTATTAAAGATATCGATATTCGGCTTTGCCATTAATTTTAAAATATATTCCGAGCAATGTTCAGGTGCGACTGATAGCTGTCCCGGAGTATAAAATTCGACTAATTTTTCCATAAAATAATGATCATGAATAGCCAGATCGTATCTTATACCTGAATTGATATATACTGCTTTGACATTATCATTTTTTCGGATATTTTCCATTAGTTCAACATATTTTTTTAATGTAATACTCAGATTATGGCAGATTTCAGGATAAATACAGCTTTGCCTTTTACATTTTTTTTCAGCAGTTTTATTTATGCAAAAAGTCCCATACATATTAGCAGTCGGACCTCCAACATCGGATATGACTATTTTTTTATTTTGATTTTTTGCTAAAATTGAAACCTCGCTTAAAATTGATTCCATGCTTCGACTCTGGATTTTTTTCCCCTGATGCAAATAAAGAGAACAATAATTACAGCCTCCATAACAGCCGCGATGAGCAGTAATGGAATTTTCAACAACTTTTAATGCTGGTATTTCACCTTTATATTTTGGATGCGGTTTACGTGTAAAATCCAGATTATAAATTGAATCCAGTTCCTCGGTTAAAAGCGGAAATGACGGCGGATTTATTAAAATACCGCGTGTATCTGTTTTTTGAAAAAGAACAGAAGAATTATAAGGATTGAGATTTTCAAATAATATTTTTGTCATTTGAGTAAAAGCAGATGTGCTTTTTTTAACTTCTTCATAAGAAGGCAATTTAACAATATTTTCAAGTGAAATTTTTTCACTTTGTTTTATCGGGACAACTGTTCCTCTGATATTTTTAATGTCATTTATGTTTTTCCCATTTCTTAATTGCTCAATAATTTCTCTTAAGCTTCTTTCGCCATTACCGTAAATAAGTAAATCTGCTTTAGCATCTAATAATATTGACGGTTTGACGGTATCAGTATAAAAGTTATAGTGCGCAATGCGTCTTAGACTTGCTTCAATACCGCCTAATATCACAGGAACACCCTTAAATGCTTCTTTAATCCGATTTGTGTATACAACTGAAGGCAAATATGGCCGCATACCGCTTAATCCGTTTTCACTATAAGGATCATCATGTCTTTTTTTTCTCTGAGCAGTATAAAGAGAAACCATTGAGTCAAGATTCCCTGCTGTAACGCCAAAAAAAAGCCGCGGACGTCCTAATGCAGTAAAATCGGATATAGAGTGCCAGTCGGGCTGAGGGATGATTCCCACTCTTAATTTAAGCGATTCAAGATAGCGTCCTATTATTGCAGCAGCAAATGACGGATGATCAACGTAAGCATCAGCAGAAACAATAATAACATCAAGTTCATCATATCCTAATGCATGAGCTTCTTTAATTGTGGTCGGTAAAAAATTTGTTATTAAGTGCATTTTTATATTTTAAGGTAAATTGTAAAATTAATCAACTTATTTTAAGTTTAAAATCAGGTTAATATTAAACAACATATAAGTTGTATATAGCTTGACAAAACAATATTTATGTTGTATAAATGTAATATGAATAAAAATATTGAATTTATACAAAAAGAAATTTTAAATGTTTTAGCTGATAAAATCAATGATTTTTATTTAGCTGGTAGTACAGCTTTATCATTATTTTATTTTAATCATCGGAAATCAGATGATTTAGATTTCTTCACACAAGAATTTTCTGTAAAAAGAATTATAGAAATTACAAATAAAATAAATGTAATAACAAATAAAAACATTGAACTTATTAATGAAAATTTATCAGAAACTTATGCTAAAGTAATGGTTTATAGTCTAGAATATGATAAGGATAAATTTCTTAAAATTGATTTTATTCAGGATTTTTTCTCATTAATTAAATCAACTAATAATATTAATGGAATAAATATTTTATCACAAGAAGATATTTATTTAAGAAAAATATATGCTGTCAGTGGATTTAACAAAGAACTTGATAAAATAGGTCGTAAAAAATTCTTTGGTGGAAGACAGGAAGCAAAAGACTTATTTGATATTTATTTTCTATCATATAGTTTTATGGGATTAGCAGATTTTATTGATAAATATTGCGATCAGGTATTAAAAGAAGGTATTATCCGCTGGTTTAGAACATTCAATCGGCTGGAAATGAAAATTGGGTTATCTGAAATAAAAACGGATAAAATGATTGAATTTAGAGATATAGATAAGCATTTTGCCATGGAAATAGATAAAATATTAACCAGGGAGATAGAGTTACCATGAATCAAAATTGGCTCTGGGATAAGAATATAACAGAAGATGCTGCAAAAAAAATTTTACAGGATACAGTAAATCCAGAATTTATTTTCTATGCAGCATTACTTCTATCACGAAAAAATTCTGCACAGGAAGTTTTTAAGGAATATTTAAAACAAAAGGATTTTGTGATTTTCTGGCAGAGAATAAAGAAACAAATGAGAAAAAATTCATGGAATGATCCCAGAATTGAATATTGGCAGGCAATTTATGAAACATTAAAAGCAAAAAGTTTAGAATTTGCAGGATTACGAGAAGAAAAAAATCAGCAATTTTATTCACCATTATTAAAAGAAATCGGATTGACAATCAAAAATGAACGCGAAAAAAAAGAGATAACTCAAAAAGAATTAGCGTTTAATTTAAAAATTTCACAGCAGATTATTTCACGAATTGAAAAAGGCAAACAAAATATTTCGATTGAAACATTGGAAAAAATTTGTAATGCTTTGGGTTTGCCGATTGACATTGAAAAATTTGGATTTAAAAAAGATGCTAAATTATCAATAATACTTTCAAGATATGTTTTACCTTTTTGGAGCAAAACACCAGAAGAATTTGAAAATTTATGCTATGCTTATCTTAAAAGATTTAAAGAATATGATGATCTGACGCTTAATAGAGGAATTGGAGATAAAGGAAGAGATATTATTGGATATAAATTTAGTATTGTTGGGAAAAAAGAAAAATGGTATTTTCAATGCAAAAATTATGAAAAAATATCATATAAAGATTTTAAGAAAGAAATCGATAAAATAAAAAAACATTCTGATGAAATTGAAAATTTTAAACCAGATAAAATTATTTTTATAACTGCCTGTCCTGTTTCTCCAGAATGTCGAGATAAAACAAAAGAATATGCTAATAATCTCGGGCTTAATGAAATAGAAATTTGGAATGATGTTGAGTTAACCGAAAGAGTTGAATCAATAAAAGGATTAAAAGAAGAATTTTTTCCAGTAGGTATAACTAAAGAAGATTTAAAGGAAGAAACTGGAGATATAAAACAAGAATTTAAAATAGTGGGAACTTATAATAATCTCGGTGTATGTGAAATTAGAAAAAATGATTATAATAAAGCAAAAGAGTATATAGAGAAAGCTTTAAAATTAGCGCCAGAATTTATTCCAGCAAAGACTAATTTAACTTCAATATATTTAAATATTGGCGGGAATGATCAAAAAGCTTATGAAATAACAATGGAATTATGGAAATTAAATAAAAAAGACACAAGAATTTTACATAATTTAATCCAATCCATTTGCAATTATAAATCTCCAAAAGAAGCTATTTCATTTTATGAAAAGTCTGAAGAAGCTAGATTATTAGTGGGACAAAATGATAAACTACTAAATCTTTTAGGTAGAATTTATCTTATATCTGGAGAAATTAATAAAGCCATGGAATTTGCGGATAAAGCACTTAGACTATCTCCAGATGCTTCGTACCATTTTAATCTAAAAGCTAAAATACTTATGGCTCAAACCCAAATAAATAATATTATTCCTGCATATTTTAAATTAATTCCAAGTAATAGTATTAAAATCGAACAGTTTAATAAGGAAAAAATTCAACAATTGAAAATATATGATGTGATTACTAATTTAGAAAATAAAAATTTTGAAACCGCTTATAATTTATTTATTGAACAAACAATATGGGATAAAATTACTTATGAAGAAAAATTAAAAATTGCTAATATTTTTTTTATGAAAGGTGCTCCAGAAGAGTCTAAGAACATTCTAAAAAAAGTCGAAGCTGAAGCTGAACAAAGAAAAGATATACAATTCTGGATAGGAATGAGTACAAATGCAGTATTATTAGAAGAAAAGAATTTAGCTATTAATTCAGTGCAAAAAGCAAAAGAATTTTCTTCTGGAACAAAATTTGAAAAAACTACTTTATCTCATTTTAATGCTTTAATTTATAGATATAGAACACAAGGTGAAGTAGATAGGTGGATGAGAGGTATTACTGATTATAATAATAAATATCCAGAGGAAGGGATAGTTAAACTAATTAAAGCTTTTAATAATGTTGGAGAACCTACTGAAGAAATAAAAACAATTTTTTCTGATAATCATAAATGGTATAAAAATGTAAAAAATATATTTAAATCACAATCTCTGCCCAGTTATATGTTAGAAGAGATTTTTAAAAAACCTTATGCTTCTATTTTATCTTTTCAATATGATCCGGATATGAAAATCCCATTTTTTATAACGAGTGAACAAGTCATAAATAAGCTCACAGATAATCTGGAAAAAGCACGTAATCTTGTTTTTGACTATGCGTCCTTGCTCAATCTTGCTAAAATGAATTTATTAAGTCATCTGGAAAAATTAAACAAAAATATTTTTATATGTGAAGAACTTTTCATTAAAATACAAAATGAATTATTAGTATTTGAACATGAAGATTTAAGAAGACTCTGGAATTTTTTGAGAAAATCTAAAGAAATTCAAATTATCGAAGAAGCTGAAGCGGAATTAAACGAAAAAGATATTAATGAGAAATTTGATAAATGGATTATAGATTCTGCAAAACTTGCTAAAATTAAAGATGCTGTTTTTATTATTGATGATTTGCGTACTTTAAATTTTTTTGAACAAAAAGAAAATATCAAAGTCTGTAATAGTTTAGTTATATTAAATAATTTTTTGTCAAAAGAATGGATAGATGAAAAAATATTTTCAACTTCTTTAGGTGATCTTGCTGAACGTTTTTATACTTTCTTACCATTCAATGGTTATAATTTGTATCAAATAGCTATGGAAGATAATGCAAAAATTACCTTACGTTCACAACATCTTATAAATCAATTGTTTTTGCCAGGGTCAATTCCAGAAAGTTTTATAAAAGTTTTTATTGAGTTCATTGAGCTTTTATGGAAAAGCGGATTACTGCCAGAGGATAAAGTTAGGTGGTTAGAATTTTTAACAGATTGTTTTTTTAAATATTTAAATTTTTTTTATGAACAACCAAAGGATACAGATGTTAAATATTTTTCTGATTTTTTGCAAGTATGGGGAATTGCCATACAAAGAAGTAATATTGATGAATTAACACTTCTGGATAAAAAAATTGATGATAAATTTACTGATTTAACGAAAACAAAAGATTATTTAAAAAGAATTATTAATATGAAAATTAATACAAACATCAGGAAGGGATAAGCCAACTTCATTTTATTAAAGTCTCAATATGCAATCCAACTGCCCTTGCCAGAGCTTTAAGATTATAGCCGCCTTCCAGTACTGATACTATTTTCCCATTGCAGGTTTTATTTGCAAGTTCTTTGACAATCTCTGTTAATTTTACAAAGCCAGTATCAGTTAATGGCAATGATGCCAGAAAATCCTCGCAGTGACTATCAAATCCGGCGGAAATCATTATAAGCTCGGGATTGAATGATTTAGCATGATTTAAAAGCTTATGAGAGAATTTTTCAATGAATTCTGTTTCACTTATTCCTGATTTTACCGGAACATTTATTGTAAATCCTTTTCCTTTGCCTGTACCTGTCTCATCTTCCATTCCAGTACCGGGATAATGAGGTGATTGATGGATTGAAAAATATAATACTGATGGATCAGAATAAAATATTTCCTGAGTGCCATTACCATGATGCGCATCCCAATCGATAATTAAAATCCTTCTTAAATTATATTTTTTTTGTGCATAACGCGCTCCAATTGCAATGTTATTAAATAGACAAAAACCCATACCCCGTGCAATTGCAGCATGATGTCCCGGAGGACGAACTGCGCAAAATGCATTTATACATTCTTCATTCATAACAGCATCAACAGCACGCATAACGCCGCCGGCAGCCATTAAAGCGACATTATATGATTCCGGGCAAATAACAGTATCTACATCCAGATTGGTAACACGCTGGGTGCATTTTTTCCATACATCCTTGGCATAATCTGCATCATGCACCAGAGAAATGTCCTGTTCTGTAGCTTTATATGGCGCAATGACCAGCAGTTTATTATAAATATTTTTATCATGAAGTTCTTTAATAATAGCCTGCAATCTTTTTGGACTTTCAGGATGATGCCCTGTATCATGTTCTATATAATAATGTGTATATATTAAAGCTGTTTTTGATTCCATATTTTTTCCATTATAGCATCTCCCATTTCATTTGTTCCGCAAGCAGACGGATCATCCTGAGATGCTTTTAAATCATAGGTTACAAATTTACCTTCTTTGATTACATTTGCCACAGCATTTTCCAATTTATCTGCGGCTTGTTTTTCTCCGATATGTTTTAGCATCAATACCCCTGATAAAATCAGTGCGCAGGGATTTACCTTATTTAAACCTTTATATTTAGGCGCGCTTCCATGCGTTGGTTCAAATACAGCTCCATTTAGTCCAATATTTGCACCTGGCGCAACTCCCAAACCGCCAATAAGTCCTGCAGCTAAATCAGAAATAATATCTCCATAAAGATTGGGTAGAACAAGCACGTCATAAAGCTCCGGTTTCTGTACAAGCTGCATACACATATTATCCACTATTCTATCTTCAAATTCAATATCTGTATATTTTTTTGCTACTTCTCGTGCAACTTCCAGGAAGAGCCCGTCAGAATACTTCATGATGTTTGCTTTGTGCACAGCAGTCACCTTGCGTCTTTTATTCTCCCGCGCATAATCAAAAGCAAATTTAACAATGCGTTCGGTGCCGGATACAGAGATCGGCTTTATACTGACCCCGGAATCTGTTTTAATTTTTTGACCTGAAAATTTTTCTATCTCCTGAATAAGCTCGAGAGTATTGGGTTTACTTTTTTCAAATTCGATACCAGCATATAAATCCTCTGTGTTTTCTCTGACAATTACTAAATCAATATTGTCATATTTTGAACGTACCCCCGGATAGGTTTTGCATGGCCGCAAACAGGCATAAAGCTCAAGAGCTTTCCGTAAAGCTACATTTACACTGCGGAATCCCTTGCCAACAGGCGTTGTAATAGGTCCCTTAATTGCAATTTTATTTTCCCTGATTGAAGAAAGAACATCTTCCTGTAATGGAGTCCCTGTTTTTCCCATCATATCTATTCCTGCATGCTTTATATCCCACTCTATTTTTACTCCAGTTGCTTCAATGCATTTTTTAGCTACTTCAGATATTTCATACCCTATTCCATCACCAGGAATAAAAGTTATTTTATATGTTTTTGTCAATTCTTTTCTCCTTACTAATATAGTATAAATTATTTTACATATTTACGATAATATCATATCTTGCTATTTATATGCAAAAAATTTTAATTAAAGTATTTTAAAATTTCATCGATATTATTAATATCGGAGATATAAAATATCATGAAAAAACAAATTCTTGCTTCAATTTTTATTCCAATAGGATTAATAGGTCTTATTGTAAGTATTTTAATATATGTTGCAGGAACAAAGCATATTAATTATGTTACTGAAATTAATCAAAGGTTATTAATGGATAGTTTTATTTCTTCTATAAAAACAAACCAGAATTCTGATGATTTACAATCTGCACTTTTACCTATAATGAATAATTATACTAAAAATTTTGGGGTATCATATCTAATGATAGTCGATTATAGGGATGTAGTAATTGCACATAGCAGCAAAAAAATAAGCGGTAAAATTATAAAAAATGAGTTTACTTCTAAAATCTTATCTGATGAAAAAAGATTAAAAAATATTATAACTACACCTGAAGATATCATTGAAATTGGGGAACCTATCAGAATAAACAAGCAAAAAACTGCAGCAATTATCGGAATATCGCAAACTGAAATAAAATTTCAAAAAATATTTGTGCTATATACTGCATTGGGAACATTTTTTTCATTGCTATTAGTCGGGGCTATTGCAAATAATTTTTTATATAAGCGTATTTCCTCTTCATTTAATAAATTTATTGTTATGTGCAAACGGGTTTCTGAATCAGAAAAAATTAATGAAAATGAGTTTAATATTGAAATCGGCGAACTTGGTGAAGGGTTAAATTACATTAAAAAAATCTCACAGGATCAACAGATTCTTAATGAAAAAATCAATTACCTTAAAATAGATAATATTACAGGTTTATTTAATTCTCAATTCATGCTGGAACAGCTTCAATATGAATTAAATAGGTCCAATAGATATAAAAGACCCCTTAGTTGTATTATTGTTGAACTTAAAAATCTAAAACAAATTTATTCAATTTGCGGTATTGCAGAAGGAGAATATATCTTGAAGGAAATAGCAGGTTTAATAAAAGGAAATTTGCGAAAAGTTGATATACCAGGAGTAATTGATTTTGCAGCTTTCGTTATTGTATTACCTGAAATCCAATCTTCTCAAGCGCAAATTGTTGCAGATCGTTTATTAAAGCTTATTAAGGATTATAAAATTACTCATAATAATAAAAGTATTAACATTGTTGCAAATTTAGGGATAAATGCTTTTCAATCTGAAAAAAGCGCTGTTGATGGGAATGTTTTTATATATCAAACAAAACAAGCTGTGCATAATGCTGAGCTTGCTGGAGAAAATCAAATATATATATACTCAAACTAATCAGGTTTGCGAATTTATAACGCCCCTCTGTACTCCA
>CAYWFU010000095.1:0-11251 GCA_964457585.1 uncultured bacterium
AATGCTCAATTGTCAATGCTCAATTTAATAATATATTTAGTGTCAATGCCATTGAACAGACGCGCCAGCGGCTGTTGTCAGGTGTAGCGCTTATGATGTTGTAGATTTTAATTTATTTTATAAAATATCCTGAAACTTTCCAAGTTGCATCTTTTTCAAGCATTGGGATAATAGTTTCGATTGATGATTTTTTGTTTTCATAAGAAGTTTTATATTGTATAGGTAAAACTTCAGAGGTAAATCGTTATCCATTAGGGATTAGTCCTTATGGATGTTATGATATGGCTGGTAATGTCTGATTGCTAAATTTACTTTCCTTGACATAAAATATAATGTTTCCTATAATTCTTAATTATGGAAAATGATATTTTACTTGATGTTAAAAATCTCAGGATATATTTTTATACATTTGACGGCATAATAAAAGCCGTTGATGATGTAAGTTTTTCTTTACGGCGCGGGGAGAGTGTTGGATTGGTTGGCGAATCCGGATGCGGGAAAAGCGTTACCGCTCTTTCAATTTTAAAATTAGTTATGCCTCCGGGTAAAATTGTATCAGGATCTATAAATTTTAATAATACTGATGTTCTATCTCTTTCCTCAAACCAGTTGCGTAAAATAAGAGGCAAAAATATAGGAATGATTTTTCAGGAACCGATTGCTTCCTTAAATCCATTCTTTACTGTTGGATATCAGCTTGCTGAAACATTAATGACTCATAATAAAATGAAAAAAAAGGCCGCACAGGAAGAAGCTTATCGGCTTCTGGATATGGTAGAAATACCTGATCCGCGTGAAAAATTAAATGAATATCCTTTTCGTTTAAGCGGAGGGATGTGTCAGCGTGTAATGATTGCTATGGCATTATCCTGTAATCCTGAGCTTCTAATTGCTGATGAACCAACAACCGCACTGGACGTAACTATTCAAGCACAAATACTGGATTTACTGCAAAAGAAAAAAAATGAATTTAATACAACTCTTCTTTTAATAACTCATGATATGGGGATTATTGCTGAAACTGTTGATCGAGTAATCATTATGTATGCGGGTAAAATTGTAGAAACAGGATATGTGAAAACTATCTTCAAAGAACCGCTTCACCCTTATACTCAGGGGTTATTAGCATCTATCCCAACATTAGATATGAAAAGGGAATTAAAGCATCGTCTGGATACAATTGAGGGAACAGTTCCTGATCTGCATAACCTGCCTATTGGTTGTAATTTTGCTCCAAGATGTTTTTTTGCTGAAAAAATATGCAGTATGCAGACGCCATCTTTAAAAACAGTCAGAGATGGCAGTCAGGTTAGCTGTTGGCGGTATTAATGAGATGGTATAAAAGATTGAGGTTGAGGTTAAGGTTGAGGAAAGATTTAAATCATTATATTGATTTTTATTTTTATTTTTTCCTTAACCTAGCCCTTAGCCTTAACCTGATTTATTATAGGAGCAATTAATGAATTTCATAATATTATTTATTGCTTTTATTTCTTTATTTGCGCTTCCGGTTTTTTTCCACGAATTGGGGCATTTTATTTTTTCTAAATTAGCTGGTATTAAAGTCTATGAATTTTCTATTGGGCTGCCTTTTATCCCGCATCTGAAAACGATTTTTGAATATAAAGAAACCCAATTTACTTTAAAAATAATCCCAATCGGAGGATTTATTTCTTACACTCCGAAAGAAAAGGAATTAGAATCTATTTATGAATTTCTAAAATATCCCGGATGGCGGCGGCTTATAGCTACACTGGGGGGGCCGGTATTTAATTTTATTTTTGCATTACTCGTAATAACAGTAGTTATGATTAATGGGACTTTTTCTCCTTCATTAATAATTGACGGCATTACAAATAAAGCTAATATAGATTTGCAAAAAGGGGATACTTTATTAGCTATGAATGATCAAAAAATTAATGACTGGGAAAAAATAAAAGAAATAGTCACAGCAAATAATCAAAAACCAATAAAAATACTTTATAATCGTCAGGGAAAAACCTATACAACAGAAATTGCGTCTGAATTTAATACAGAAAGACAGGAAATAGAACTTGGAATAATTCCTTTGTATACATATCAAAAATATTCTCTTCCTGATGCATTTAAAAAAAGTATTAGTTTATCAAAAAAAATAATCTATGGTTTTTTTTCTCTAATTAAAAAAATTTTTCGCGGGCAGGGTTCAGTAAAAGATTTTTCCGGACCTGTTGGTATTGCAAAAATTTCTAATAAAGCTATGGCAAAAGGGAATAAAACTTATTGGTTATTGCTGGCATTTTTTAGTATAAATCTCGGGATTATTAATCTCATCCCTTTACCATCACTTGATGGCGGACAAATAATAGCTTATTCAATTGAAGCTATTACCGGTAAATCTTTCAGCCTTAAAACACATCAGATTTTCGGGGCAGCTGGATTGATTATTCTTATATTAGTAATGCTATTGGTGATGTATTCTGATATAATTACTTTGTAAGAGAGGATTAATTTATGCCAAAAGAAAAAACACGTTTTTTTTGTCAGGAATGCGGATATGAATCAATCCGCTGGCTTGGGAAATGCCCGGGCTGCGAACATTGGAATACTATGGTTGAAGAAACTGTAGTAAATGCATCCGCTCCATCACGCGCTGGATTTAGTTCTGCTTCTAAATCTGCTCCTCAAAAACTTGATGAAATTGATTCTATTGATGGTAAACGAATTCATACAAATATTAAAGAATTTGATCATATATTAGGCGGCGGATTAGTAGCGGGATCTTTAATTTTACTTGGCGGAGAACCGGGTATCGGAAAATCTACAATTTTACTTCAGGTTTGCTCCAGCCTTGAATCACAGGGTAAAAAAATTCTTTATGTAAGCGGTGAGGAATCATTAAGTCAAATTAAAATGCGGGCAAATAGACTCAAAGTTAAAGCTGAAAATTTTTATATTCTTACTGAAACCGCAATAGAAGATATCGAACAGGAAGTATTAAAACTCAAGCCTGATCTTCTTATAATAGATTCAATCCAGACTTTGTATAAAAAAGCAATTTTATCTGCTCCGGGAAGTGTTTCTCAGGTAAGGGAATGCACAGCGCATATTTTATATATGAGTAAATCAAACAGCATTACTACGATTATTGTCGGGCATGTTACTAAAGAAGGCGGGCTTGCCGGACCAAAATTATTAGAACATATGGTTGATACTGTGCTTTATTTTGAGGGAGAAGAGCATCAGATTTATAGAATTTTACGCGCAACAAAAAATAGATTTGGATCAATAAATGAACTTGGTATTTTTGAAATGGGCGAGAATGGTCTTACTGAAGTAAAAAATCCATCAGAAATTTTTTTGTCTGAACGGCCGGAATCTTCACCCGGCTCTGTTGTTGTTGCAACTATGGAAGGGACCCGACCGCTTTTGATTGAAGTGCAGGCGCTCCTGTCTCCGACCAATTTTGGATATCCGCAAAGAATGGTAAAAGGACTGGATTATAACCGTCTTCTTTTAATTCTCGCTGTACTTGAAAAAAAAGTTGGATTACAGGTTGGAAACCATGATGTTTTTATAAATATTCCCGGTGGAGTTAAAATAGATGAGCCTGCTGTTGACCTTGGTATTGCGATGGCTATGGTTTCAAGCTTCCGCAACCGCATTTTAAATAATCAAAAGCTGGTTATAACCGGTGAAGTCGGGCTGACAGGTGAAGTTAGAGCGATAAATAGAGTTGAAAGCCGAATAAATGAGGCAAAAAAAATGGGATTTACTGAAATAATTGTTCCAAAAAGTAATTTCAGAAACCTTCAGAATATTAATATAAAAGATATTAAAATCAGTTGTATTAATACAGTTGAAGAAGCAATAAGTGAAGTGTTTTAAACTCTTAGGGGATATGACGAAGTAGCTTATACATTCAGGCGCTCAGCCCCTTACATAAATTCAACCAGAACTTCATTGTTTAAATAAACTCCCTGTCGTGTTAGTTTTAAATATTTCATATTATTTTTCACAAGCTTTTGCGCTTCTAATTTTTTTATTGCATCACCCCATATATCTTCAACACTAATTCCAAAATGAGCTTTGAACTTAATTTTATCTAACCCTTTCATAAGACGTAAACTCAGCATTGCATTTTCTTTCATTTGTTTTTCTTTCAGTATATGCTCTTTGAATGTGACAGGCTTAACTCCTTCATTTATTTTTTCAATATATTTAATAATATTTTTTGTATTGCTATATCTTATGCCGTTAATATAAGATACAGCGCCTGCACCAATTCCAAGATATTCATTATTTTTCCAATAAAGTAAATTGTGCTGACATTGTTTGTCTTTAAGTGAGAAATTTGAAATTTCATATTGATTATACCCATTTTTTTTAAAAAAATTTATTACATAGCGATACATTTTAAATTCCATATCATTATTAACAGGTTTAATTTTCCCTTTTCTTAAATTAAGAGTAAAATTAGTCCCGCGTTCGTAAATTAGATTATAAGTTGAAATATGAGATGGATGAAGTTCTATGGTTTTTTTTAATGTATTTTGCCAGTTTTCCAGAGTCTGGGATGGTATTGCAAATAATAAATCCAGATTAATATTGTCAAATCCCGATTCTTTTGTCATGTAATATGATCTAGATATATCATCTATTGAATGAGACCGCCCTAAAATTTTAAGTAAATGCAACTCAAAAGTCTGTACTCCAATACTTAAACGATTTATTCCAATATTTTTATATGTTTTTAATTTATTTTCTGTTATTGTACCGGGATTCGCTTCTATTGTGATTTCAATGTTGTTATTTAAGATAAAATTTGACAATATTGAATTCATTATTTCTTCGATTGCTTTTTCTTTTAATACTGATGGAGTTCCACCGCCTATATATATGGATGCTAATTGTTTATTACTAAAATTTTTACTGTTTATTTCAATTTCTTTTTTGAGAGCATTAATGTATTTTTCTGCCAGAGTTGAATTAAAAACTGATGAAATAAAACTGCAGTAATTACAGCGTGTAATACAAAAAGGTATATGAATATAAAGGGCTAAAAGATTATTGTTCATAGTTATGTATCTTAATTAAAACCAATAGGAACCTGCAAAACCTACTGCGTAGCCTGTAAATTCCATATCCTGAGATTCATATTTTAATGTTTCGATATCGCGATTAACTGATTTGCCTTTACCAAAAGAATATTTTATCCCAATAGTAAGTGTTGAATTTTCAGAAATAACTCCGCTGCTTAATGCTACACCAAATTTATCAATGTGTGATTGTTTTTCAGGTGGTTGCGTTTTGCTCTTAACACTTGATGACAGTGAATTATAATAATTTATATATTCATTATCAATTTTAGGTGCAAGGGAATAATTAGTATAAAACCCAAACCTTAATGGAACACTTTCTTTTATCATATATTCTCCGCCAAAATTATGATTGAAAACGCTATTCTTTTTTATTTTTGCGGAAATTCTTTCATATTGTGAAATTTTATTATTATAACTATATTTATTAATATTATACTTTATAGGAAAACTATATGAAATATCATAATTAAATACTAATTTAGGAATAATACGAACTGCCATTCCAAATGTTGTTGCCGGCGGCATGCGAAATTTATTTTCTTCATTTTCATCCAATGGAGATGCGGCTTGAAAATATGTACTATCATTGTTAATAAAATGTGTATTAATTAAAGTTATACCTCTATAATTTACTGTATTTTCAGAGTAATCACCGCTTTTTATTACCATACTTAAATTAATTTTTTTGGATTGTTGATATAAAAGCCCTAAAATTCCCGAAAAACCAGTTCCTGTTCCTTCATTTTCATTAATAGATTGCTGTAATGCTGTAAAATATCCTTTATTGGTATCCTTTCCGCTGCCATTTACATAAAGATTATTTTGTTCTTTTAATACTTTATAATGCATATATAATGTGGCGCCAAGCGATAATCGTTTATTAACTTTATAGGCATAAGATGGTCCGATTAAATATGTTTTATCCATAGTTTTCATATCTAAAATAAGAGTAGCAGTATCAAATCCCGGTATTTTTTGATTTTTATAAGGTTCATGCAATTCATATGCAAAATAATATGGAATAACAATAGAAAATCCAAGTCTGCCATTCCAAAAATCTCTTGAAATACCCGAAAAAGAAGGAACTAATTCCTGCGAAAAAAATTTTTCATCTTTTGATAGAAGTATTTTCCCTTTTTGTGCATTATATTCTGCGATTTGTGCTGATACAGATAAGTAAGGGACATTTGCCAATATCAATCCGGCTGGATTGTAATAACAGGCTTCAGCACTATCTGCAATAGCTGAGAAAGCACCGCCCATGCCTGCTGCTTTTTCTCCAATTAAAACATCAGAAGTATAATACATTTCAGCAAAACTATTACTTGTAATTATTATAGAAAGAATTATTATTATATTTATCATTATTTTTTTCATAAATTTTCACCTTATCTATTTTATTTATTGCTTGCTTATTTATTTTCTATAAAAATATTAACATATAAATCTAATGTTGTCATTCCATGTCCAGGTTTAGTTATGAATTTCTTCATTTTCTTTTTCTATTAAGTTGATTTTTCTTGACATATACCCTTAAATTAAACTAATATTATTATAAAATGAAGAACCCTGCGGCAGACAGAACCACAGAGTATCTTATGTCTCTGATTAGGAATATTTATTATTTATATTGTGCCAATTCATTGGCACTTCCAGATAAACATGTCATTAGAGGTTATTTCTAATTAAATTGACTTGAACCATTTGAGGCTCATATGAATATACCTTCACTTAACAGTGAGTATAGATGGTTAAGTATTTTATTTATTTCTTTCTTATTTATTACTACAGGATATCTTTCCCTAAAAATTTTTGCTGAAGAAAACAATATAATACAATCAAAAAAATATTATGAAAAAGGTGTTAATCTTTTAAATAATGGCAATATAATTGCCGCAATTCAGGAAATAGAAAAAGCAATTTCAACCTATCCTGATAATCAATTCGCGCATTTCAAATTAGGTATTATTTACCTTGAAAAAACAAAAGCAAAATTCTATTCTAAAGCTCCGGAACATTTTAAAGCAGTAATTGATCTTGTGAAAGATCCAAATGATAGTTATTATATCGATTCTTACTATTATTTAGGATTATCTTACTTGCAGTTGGGACAATACGATGAAGCAATTAATGCCTTTAAAGAAGTGCTGTCATTGGATTCCAATTATCCTGAGGCCATTAAAATTCATAATTATTTAGGTGTCGCATATTATTATAAAGATAATTATGAACAGGCAATCCCTGAATTTAAAGCTGCGCTTCAAATGGATGCTCATTTTAAATTATCCAATTTTAATCTAAAAAGTGTTAATATGCGGTTGGAACATTACAATATTGGAATCACCTATTTTTTTATGAAAAATTACGATGAAGCAATAAAAGAATTTTCTATAGCTATTGAAATTGATACAAATTATTTCGCCGCCCATATGATGATTGGGGAAACTTATCTTAAAAAAGGAATTTACAATGAAGCTATTAGAGAATTTCAACGCGCTATGATGATTAATCCAACACACCGTGATATTCCAAAAATCTTAAATAAAATGGGAACTGTTTATTATTTGCAGGAAAAATATAAAGAAGCGGTATTTAGTTTAAGAAAAGCATTGGAACTCGATCCTGAAAATAGTGAAGCTATAATAAATTTAAGACATGTCTTTGAAAATTTCAGACCTGATTTAAGTAAATATGATATAGATAAGCACAAAGAAAAATATATCAGCAGCCATTTAGAACTTGCAAATGATTATTTTTTAATCGGTATGTATCAGGATGCGCTAAGAGAATATCAACTGGTATTTGAAGCTGATAGTCAAAATACAGAAGTATATAAAAAGCTGAAAATAACTTATAGAAAACTAATAAATTTTTATCTTGAAAATAAACAATATGATAATGCAATTGGTGTTTTGAAAAAAATTATTTTAATTGAACCGGAAAACGAAACATATTGGTTCTGGATTGGTAAGGCATATTATTTAAAAGGTAAATTCTGGGCAAAGGAAGCTATTGAAGCGCTAAAAAAAGCACCAACTGTTAAAAATTCTTATTACTATCTTGGTAAAGCATATTTAGATCAGGGAAACACTAAAGAATCTATTAATGCTTTTGAACGTGCAATAGAAAAAGATGATAAAAATTCGTTAATTCCAAATGAATTAGGAAATATATTTTATAAACAATCCGATTGTGAAAAAGCTGTTGAATGGTATAAGAAAGCTTGTGAAATAGACCCCAATAATAAAGATTATCAGCGCAATCTTGAGCGTGCTTATCGTTGTCTCGAAGCACGCACACCAAAACCCGGGGGAGAACAGACTGTAGCTGAAGATACCCCTATATCATTAAATAACGAGGCAATTAAGGCGGGAAGAGAATCATATTGGGATAGTGCTCAGGATTTTATAGAAAAAGCTATTAAAATGAAACCGGACAGCGGAATTTTATATAATAATATGGGTATTATAAATTTCAGTAAAAATATAACCGATGAAGCTTTGGCTAATTTTTTAATGGCAGACTCTTTAGACCCTAATAATGCTGAAGTACAAATAAATATGGCTATTTGTTTTTTTAAACTCAAAGATTTTGAATCTGCTGAAAAAGGTTATGATAAAGCTATTAAATTAAATAAAAAATATTTAGAAAAATATAAATGGTTAACAAATAAAAATAGTAATGAAAATGAAAGTAAAATTGAATTTATTTGGCTGGAATTAAAATAATCTATACTCAGGGAAAGTATATTGGAGAATAATTTAATAAGAGGAAACTGTGTAATGAATCAGGTAAAATATGTTTTAATTTTATTATTATTTTTTCTTTTAGCTGCTAAAGAAAAAGAAAGAGATCAAGAAGAAAAAAAAGAAACTAAAATGCTTGAAGAATTTGCAAGAAAAAAAATTAAATCAACAAAAAATCCTCATGATGAATTGTCATGTGAAGAATGCCATGGTTATAAACCTGACCGTTCAAAAGAGAATATCAAAACAGTTAAATTTACAACAAATGATTTTGTTAAATTATGCTTGCAATGTCATTCATCAGATTCAAATATTCATCCTGTTAATATAGTTCCTACTTTTAAAGTACCTGATTATCTGCCTTTAGATAGCGAAGGTAGAAATACCTGTATTACCTGTCATAATACCCATGCTAAAACTTCTGAATTTTCTCTTTTAAGAGGTTTTGAAGAAGGAAAATTTAAATGGAGAACTGACTTATGTTTTGACTGTCATGGAACAGCATTTGCTGAAAATAATCCTCATTTAACACAATTAGGAAAAAGAAAATGTCATTTTTGTCATAGCGCTGAACCCGAGATTACAGATAAAGAAAATACAGTAACATTTAAAGTAAATATATTTGCATTATGTGATTTTTGTCATAATGTTATACAAAAACAACATCCTTTAAATGTTGATGATTCAATTTCTTTACCCAAATCATTACCAAGAGATGCAGATGGTAATATAACCTGTGTTACCTGTCATAATCCTCATGGAACAACTGAAACCGTTCACTATTTAAGACCTGATTATGTTTTTACACTTGAAGAAGAAAAATATGTTAATCCGCATTTTTCTAAAACACATTGTACTGCATGTCATTTAAACACTCCAAAAGAAAATGCGCGTGCAGATGAAGTTGATTATAAATATAAAGGTAATTTTATAGCTTTATGCAATAGCTGTCATGGAACAAGCAGTAATATTCATCCCGTTAATATTATACCTCCGCCAACTATGAAGGTACCTAGTGATCTACCATTAAGAGATGGTAAATTAACATGTGTAACCTGTCATGATGCTGGTTTTGTTAATAGAGCAACAAAATATTTTTTAAGAGGAGGAGAAAATTTTAATGAGGTAAATGATTTATGTTATAGGTGTCATCCAAAAGAAGAATTTAAAAAAATAAATCCGCATTTTAGAATGAGGGAAGAGCGTAAATGTATGTTTTGTCATATAGTCCCGCCTATTGAAAAAGATACTGCTGAAACAGTTAAAATAAAAGGTACTATTAAAATGTTATGCGTACGTTGTCATTCTGATCATCCACATCCATCAAATTTTAAACATACAATTCGTCCTTCTATGATAATACCTAAGGATTTTCCTTTAGATGATGGTATTATAACCTGCAGTACATGCCATGATCCTCATTTAAATACTTCTAAAGTTAAAAAAACCAGCAGATTACGTAAAGGATTTGTATGTAAATTATGCCATGTTAATTTATGAGTTTATTTATGTATAAATTGTTAATAAGTTGTTATCTATATAGGTTATTTATATTATTATTGTTAATATCTTTTTAGATTTTTTATTTTTAATATTTTTATTAATAAGTTATTATAAAAATTATTTAATTATTATAGGTTTTTTTTAAGTTATTAACATATTCACTATATTATTATTTATATATAAATAATATCTTTATCTTTTTTAATTTATATAATATAATGTTTTTAATAAAAAAATAGTTAGGGAGTTATTTATGGAAGAAAATGATAATATATGGGAATATATAAAAAAAGAAATTAAAAAAGATATTAATAGGCAAGATTTTGAAACATGGTTTAAACCAACACATATTATAAAATATGAAAAAAATAATTTAAATATAAAAGTACCTAATGAAATTTTTAAAGAATGGTTATTAAGTCATTATTTAGAAATTATAAAGAATAAAATAAAAGAAAAAAGCGACACTGAAGTAAATATAAATTTTATTACTGAAGAAAAAGAAATAACTAAAGAAGAAATAATTTTAAATAATTTTAAATATCCAACTTTTAATTTAAATCCTAAATATAAGTTTAATACATTTGTGGTTGGTAATAGTAATCGTTTTGCTCATGCAGCAAGTTTTGCAGTTGCAGAAGCACCTGCAAAGGCATATAATCCATTTTTTTTATATGGCGGTGTGGGATTAGGAAAAACACATTTATTGCATGCAATAGGGCATTATATTAAAGAAAAAAATAATAATATAAAAATGATGTATGTTTCAACAGAAGTTTTTGTTAATGAATTTATAAATGCTATTCGTGATGCAAAAGATATATTTTTTAGAAATAAATATAGAAATATTGATGTTTTATTAATTGATGATATTCAATTTTTAGAAGGAAAAGAAAGAACACAAGAAGAATTTTTTCATAC
>CAYWFU010000096.1:0-10783 GCA_964457585.1 uncultured bacterium
GAAAAAATGCGAATTTATAACCTCGCTGAGTATACATCAATACAGTGTGGAATAACCCATATTTCACTGCATCCACAATATAGCACTATAGTACTAATTAAGCAATTTAATTAATTTTGAGTTAAGGAATTTGTTATTTTTTTAAATTTCTTTTCCAGACTAAATCTATTTCTATCACTTATTATGCCTATTAATATTTTTTTATTTATATCTTTTTCATTAAAATTAATCCATATTCGTTCAAAATATATATAAAAAGAAAGCACAAGTCCAATTATTAATAATGTGCAGCCAAAATATACACTTCCAACACCAGGATCTTTGACTACCTGAAAACCTGAGACATAAACTGTTCCTGTATCTTTAGGTGTTCTATAATTAGTTTGATATAACGCAATCCCTTTATAAATCAAGGGTTCATTAATCTCTACGGTTTTGCTTAATACTAAATTCCCATTATCAATTACTGATAAATGACTTTTATAATCTTTTATTTGAGGTTCCCAATAAGTATTTAATCTAACTAAAAAGCCTTCATCAGTAAATTCTTGAATTTCCGGATATCCCCAAAAAAACCATCCACTTGCTTTTAAAATATCATCCTTGAATAGTGATAATTTTACTGCTGGATTGCTCTTCCATTTAAATCTCTTTTTACTAATTAAATGATCATCAATATTATAATCTAAGCTAAATTCTTCAACTTTAATTTCATATTTATATCTATCAAGATAGAATTTATCACCAACGAAAATTTCATGCCTAATTATTTTATTACTTTCAGTATCCTTAATTTTCAATTCAACTTTTCTTGGGTAATATTCAATCTCAAATTTGTTAAGATATACTCCAAATCCAAATATCTCATCTTTTTTAGTTTTTCTACAATAAAAATTTTCTTTTGTCTCTCCTTCAAATATTTCAACAAAACCCTTAAAACCTAGAACTGCACTAATAATTGAACCTATAAAAATTATTATAATACTTATATGTGTTATTGTAGGACCTAGCTTACCTATTTTCCCTTTTTCTCCATATAAGCCTTTTTCAGTTTCAAATACTTTAAACTTATTCTTTTTTAATATTTCTTTAAGTATTTCTTTCTTACCTCTAAAAACGAATTCCTCATTAAATCTCATCCCTTCCCTTATAAAATTATCTTCAGCAATTAATTTTGGTGAAATTATTAATTTCCATACAGGAGGGAATCTTTCAATTGTACAAATTATTAAATTAATACATAAAAGAAAAAGTAAAAATATATACCACCATGAATAATAAATATTTGAGAAATTCAAATTGTTAAAGAAAAATGCTCCGATATTTATTATCTGATAGTCTAATGTTTTTTTAGAAAAGCCTTCTAGTTGATAATATACTATTTTACTGTTATTTTGAGGTATCAATGTCCCCAAAATTGATACTAAAGCTAAGATTATTAATAAACTTAAGGTAAATTTAACTTTACAAAATAAGTCCCATGTTTTTTTAAAAATATTTTTTATATAATCATGAGTTTCATTTTCTGCAGCAAAAAATGCCAAAATAATACCTCAAAATAAATTTTCCCCAGCCAGAAATGACTGGGGAAAATTTCATTTATATTTAGCTTAGTTTAGCTTTAATTTCTGTTGCTTTCTTCTGAGTATCAATTGCTGTCTGTCTGGCTTTCTTTGCTCTTTCTTTTGCAAATTCTGCATCTTTTCGAGCTTTTACTGCTATATCGCGCTTAGCAGTAGCCTGTACTTTTAAAGTTTTTGCCTGTTCTTCTGCTTGTTTTGCCTGAGCAATAATTTCTTCTGTTGGTTCAGGAATAGTACCCTGTATCTGCTTTATCTCTGCTAATTTAGCAGTAAGCTTATCTATTTCAGCTTTAAAGTCAGTTACATTTTTTCTTACAGTATTAATTTTAGGAGTCATTTCATCTACTTTAGCCTTTGCTTCAGTAACTTCCTTCTTTAAATTTTCAGCTTTTGCAGTTGCTTCTTCGCCTTTAGTTTTTGCTTCTTCTGCTAATGCTTTAAATTTTTCAGCTTCTTCAGTATTATTCCGAATAATTGCAACACGCTGTTTAGCTGTATATATATTTACCTGCCCTGCTATTTCTTCTGCTTCCGCACGTGCTGTTTTTTCTGATTCTTCTAATTGTTTTACTTTTTGTGAAAGTTCACCTAAGACACTTTCAATTTTTTTAGATTCTTCTTCAGACTGAGTTAATTTTTCACTTTTTGCAGCCAGTTCACCTTCTCTGCCTTTAATATCATCAGCAATAGCTTGAGGATTCATTCTAAGTGCTTTATCAGCTGATTCTTCAGCATCTTTTTCTAATTTCGTTGCTTGTTCTTCCTGTTCTATAGCGATTGCATCCAGCTTTTTAGCTTCATCTTCAGCTTTTTTAGCATTATTTTCAGCAGCCTGAGCTTCTCTGTCATATTTACCAATTTCTCTTAAAGCATCGCTTTCAGATGTTTTAGCTTTCCTGATTAAAGGGGTGAACATCTTTTTCATAACTTCACGAGCATGTAATGTTGAAGTTTCAATTCTGTTTAAATCAAAAATATAATTTCTGCTGTCTCCACTACCTGTATAACTACAGCTCCAAATAACATTACCATCATTGGTATCTATCATATATAAATATCCTGAGAACTGTGGAGCACCAGTTTTACCGCCTGATCCAAAATCTTCTATAACTCCAAGAACTGCACCCTGAACTCCTAGTGATTCCCCAAGTTTTTTTGCCTGAGAAACTGATAAATCTTCAACTCCACCAGCTGTTCTAATGCGTGCTTCCTTAAGAGCTTTTTCTGCTTCATTCAAATTTATAATTTCAATCAATCCTGATTTCATTAACTCAATATTAATTGCATTACGCAGCATATCATCCGCATTTTTTTCTTTTGAAAGATTTCTAAATGGAAATACAACTATTTTTTTTACCTTATGTAATGGAAAATCTTTTTTTATGTATGTCTGAAATGATTCGTCACAGCCAAAAAGTAATAATGTAGCAAAACTAATTAATAGTATTAAACTTATCTTTTTAATTTTATTATAATACATTTTATCTTTCCTCCTTCTCTTTCATCTTTGTAACCTTACTGGGCATATTTTATAAATACAATTATAATTTTTTACGATCTCACCTCCTAATAAATATTAATCTTATACCTGATTACATTATTTTTTTTGTATATATAATCAGAATGCATAATTTTCAAAAAATATTCTAGCATATTTTTTGAAATAATTTAAGCTTTTTTATTTATTATACTAAAAAAAGAAAAAAATAACTATTAAAATTTAAACGATAAAGATGTTGACATTCTATCACTATCATCATTTCCTTCTGGAGACCCAAAATCAATATGATTTCTAGCAGAATACTTGATATCCCAAATTGTCTGAGTCGTTATGTTATAATTAAATCCAATATCATAATTAGCATCTCGTGAGGAGGTCAGATCCCCTGTTACAGGGTCCTCATCTACTCTATTTGATATAGAATATCGAAGTGATAACCTTCCTTTAGACAACCCATATGATAAAGTTGGAGCAATATTAGTTTTTGATGTAACATTATCTGCTTCAGTTTCTGTATATGAATTTGTTAAGCCAAGATTTAGATTCCCGGTCTTGTAATCCAAAGAATTTGAATAATTTCTATCATTTGCTTCTGATGTTTGTGTTCTTGCATTAGAACTTCTGGAACTATATTTAGCACTTACTGTACCGTTAATTAATTGCAATATATTATATTTTAACGATGTTCCCATTCCATCATTAACTGATTCCTGATCATCTACATAATTAGTCGACTTTGTTAATGAAACACGATGACTAAATGTTATATCCAGCATTTTAAACATATAAGCTCTACCATCTATACCCCAATTATCATTATTTTGCTGTCTTGTTTCAGTATCTGAAATAACCTGACGAGAATCTGTATCATAAGTGAAATCCAATGTAAGTGATGTCCCTTTAAGGACTGGTGATTTATATGCTAAAGTAAAACCATTATCTTCTGAATTAGTACCTAATCCTAAAGTATCAATATTCTTTCTTAAATTATAGACATATCTTAAATCAACATCTAAAAATATCGGGATAACAACATTTAAGCTTTGCCCTGAATTACTTGTAGAACCAACATCAGAATCTTTCTCATCTATAGTTGTACTATAATCATATTTAAGATCTACTTTATTAAAAGGTTTCAAAGAAACACTTGCATTTATTCCGCTTGAAACTCGTAATTCACTGGATGCAGTTGAAAAATCTTCGCTGCGTTTCCATCCAAATATTACATCTTTTAATGGTGTTTTCACATTTTTAAATGGATTTATGCTTACATCATAAGCTGTTCTCATGGTTTCCACCTGTGGTTCTGGAGCACTTGTATTGCTATCTGAAAGTCCAAAATCTTTTGATATTCCCAGCTTAATATTTGTAAACGGAGATGAATCCATACGAGCATTAAATCTCTGATCCATTGTCTCTGTTGCTGCAAGCACATTCATATTTTTACCCATAGAATATGCAAAATCAAAAGCAATTTTTTCACTTGGTTTCATTCGTTCACTAATTTTGAAATCAAAGGAATTGGACGCTCCACCTAAATCAGAATCACTTTCACCAAAACTATATCTTAATTGAGGAAGAAATCTTTCTTTTGGTGTGAATGCTGCATTAAAATCATTCCTGGTTGATGTCGCTCCTCCTCCAAGATGCTCTCCACGATCATCTTCTGAATGTGAGGTTGAAGCTGAAAATAGGGGATCAGTTAAATTTGCAGATAATCTGAAAGAACGTGTTTCTGAAGTAATATTATTAGCTTCATTAAAACCAAGTGCACCTTTAAGAGATATTGCTCGAAACATCGGAAACTCATAAGTTAAATTCAATGATTGGGAAGTATTAGCCCCGGTATCATCACCTCGTACGTTATGATTATCATCATAAGAAAATCTGCCATCTAAGGTTAATTTAATCCATGAAGCAAAAATCAAGGAATCAGATATAATAATATAAAATAATGTAAAAATTATTATCAAAGTGAAATGTTTTTTCATAAATTATACCCCTAACGTTTATTTAACAATTTCTTTTTTTATATTTTCCAATGTATTTTTAACTTCATCTATATCTCTATGACATTGACTGCAAAAATCTTTTATACCTTTTTTTATTTTTGGTTCAAGAATAATCTTTTCTACAAAATGATAATCATGACATGTTCCGCATGTTAACCTGTCTTGAATATCAAGCCGATAATTGGATACCATATCTTCTTGTTGTAAAAAAACTCCTATTTTATGCGTATTTATATTTCTCATATGACACACATTACAGCGTGTAATAAATTCTTTATTATATAATCCTGGTTTTCTTTCTTTTAATATTTTCATCCCTTCTTCCGTTGTAGAAGAATCCGTTGCATGACAAAAAGCGCATTTATTTCTGTTATTAAAATCATGAGGATTATTTTTTATAAAATCCGGGTCATTAGCATGACATATATAACACAATCCCTCTTTATCACTTTCTCTTCGATAAAGCACAACATCTTTTTTATTACTATAATTTGTATGTGCATCATGACATGTAGTACAGGTTACCTGATCCCATTGATCTAATTTTAAATCGGAAGAAACTTTTTTCTTTGATTTTACATTTATAGGATGCAAATGCTTTTTATCTTTATGACAATTATTGCAAATTGTTAGAACGTCAAATTTTAAAAATGCTTCAACTCTGCTTACACCTTTGCGAAGCTGCAAATTTGTTGCTTCTAATGCTTTTAAATTAATACACATCTCATCAGGATCAGTTGGAATAGTTCTATGACAATGAATACATTTCTTTTCCTTATGCGGATCCTTCACATCAACTTTTAATGAAGTTTCTAATGTATGACATGGGTTGCAAAGACTATCTCGTACTTTTTTCAACTCAGGATCTTCAAGGTAAGGCGGCTGCTGAAAGAAAACTTCCTTTTTAAAAGTATGCATATCATAATCAAATACCACATCAAAAGAATTTTCTATTTTCAAATATGCTTTTTTTCTGACAATTGAAACATTTTGATTTTTATAAACCTTATTATTATTTAAATTAAAATGACATGTTCGGCAGGATTCTCCATGTGGATCATGACATGTAGAACAGGTTATAGTATTGTAATAATATTTATCCATTCCAAATTTTTCCGGTATTTCTCGATTTAAAAAAATTTGTTCATCAATTTTAACATTTAGAGGATGCGATACTTTTGTTTCATAACGCTTATTCTCACCATGACAATCATTGCACATACTTACAATATCACTTTTTAAAAATAATTGGGTTTTATTATCTCGTGCCATATCCATGCTTGGGAAATGACAGATAACACAATTATCTTGCTTAAATTCTTCCCCATAATAATTATAAATTATTGCTTCATTAGCTGCCCCAGATGTGTTCCAATTAAGAGAAGTTGTTCCATATTTTTCATGACAACCACCGGGAGCATCACATTTATTATTGTTAAACTTAATAGATATATCTGTTTTTTTGTTTAGATGCAGGTCATCCAATTTATTTGGCAATGATGTTTCATGACATTCATCACATTTATCCCAATGAGAAAAAAATGTTCCAAACTCATCTTTTTCATCAGTTGAATATGTTGCATTCCAAAATAAATTATTTTTATCAGAACTCGATTCTTTGCTTCTAATATATTCCATATGATTAGTATGTTTCCCTGTAGCAGGCTCACCATAAATAGAATTCGACTTGCCGAATATATCTACTCCATGACAATGTTTGCATAAATTTTCATTGAATTCATAATCATGAGGAGTCTTAGTTCCCGCAGCAATTAGATAATTTGGACAGCACAATAATATCATTATTCCAATTATTATCTTTAAAACTCCTCTTCCCACTTTTTACGCTCCTTATAATACTTGTATTTTTAATCCAATTCCCTAAACCTGTATTCCATATCACCCAGTAAATTAATAATTGGTTCTGTTATATACCATTTATTAATATTGCGATTATAAAAAATAACACCACCGCCAGCACAAACATTAGCTGTTGCCCATATTAAATCTTTTTCAATCGGGTCAGATACTATAGATGAAATTCTTATATTTTCTTGAGAATCAAACTTTTGCCATAAATTTGCAAGCTTATCATAACCGTAAATTCCATGACCTTCACTGCCAAACCATACATAACTTGGACGATTTTTATCCAATTCAATACATAATATTTCATTATTCGGGATATTATCTTTCATATTTTCAAAATAAAGAGTCCAATTTTTTTCATTTTTATTGTATATTTTTACACCTTCCGATGTCCCAAATAATACATACATACTATCTATTGTTATCGTATTGACTGCCATCTGTCTATTTTCAGGAAATAAGAGGGATTCGATTTGCTTTTTATCACGATTATAAATATTTATTCCTTTTTCAGTACCAATCCAGATGGAATCTAAATTAAAATTATCCTGAGATATTGCGTTAACTTTGTTATCTAATAAACCCTGTTTATCTGTATATAATGACCATTCATTTTTATTTCGTGAAACTTTATATAAACCATTCAGAGCTGCTATCCATATATTGTCTTTATCAATAGTATCAATTAATATTGATTTAACCGAAATATCATAGATTATATTTGTTGAATCATTTTTTTCCAAGGCTGTTGTATCTATTTTTTTTAGGGTGGTAGTATCCAATACAGGTTTTACGATAGAAAACTTATTTGATGAACGATTAAATTTATTAATTCCGGTTGAGGAGCCAATCCATAATATCTCTTTTTCATATACATCTAAAGCCAGAGTGTTAATATCTACCAGATTGCTTTTAATATATTTCCATTTTTTATCTTTACGGTTATATTGAATAATTCCTGCTTTTGTACCAAACCATATTAAGGTGCTATCTATTTCATCGATAACTACAGCGTTAAATTTATTTCCTGTTAAATTTATATTTTCAATTTCTTCTTGTTCCTGAGCTAGATATCCTGATTTATAATTCCAAAAAATAACAGAAGAAATAAAAATATACAAAATAATTTTTTTTGCGTAGTCCATTGTAGACGACCTTTAAAATGTATACCGTATTTATTTGTATTTAATTTATTACTTAATTTTAAATGATTAATATTTATAATTTACCAAGTTAGATTTGTATATCTCCTCCAGATTTAATACAAACAGGTATTTTGAAGTAGAATTTTATTATACATAAAAAAATTTGTCAAGGGAAATAATACGGTTGGTTTTTAGGGGATTGCTATTTCATTCCTTTAAAATTATATACCTTATAAATATTAAAAAAACGCGATATTTTTTCAGCTCTATAGATTTCTATTGTTTCTTCAAGATGTGCTGAATCAAAAATAAAAAAATCTTCAGGCTCTTCATTATAGTGACTTGTATTAATATATACTGCATTTTTACCTGTTAATTTTTTTATATTGTTCGAATCAAACCAGAAATTATATTGACTGATGCGCTTGCTTAAATTATAAACTGTTTCATCTCCTTTAAGATAAAAAGCCAGTTGACTGGCAACTAAATGAAAATGCGTAAGCCAGAAAGTATTGTTATCCTTTATCATTTCATTCATGATATCATTTGCTTTTGCGGCTGCTTTTTGCCAGCCGTATAAATCATTGGTAACATCGTGTCTGGGTTTTAAAGGAAGTAAAGGGTATAATGTTTGTATAGTTATTAATGCTGTTAACATTACAGCTAATCCTATAGTAATTATTGAAAATTTTTTAATTCCTCTCCCTGCGTTCTCATGCTTCATTTCTTTTACTAATTGCGGTATTGCAATAAACATTGAAATAAAACCAAGTGCAGTCCAATGCGGCATTGTGCGTTTGAATATCCCGGCAATATTGAAAAGCAGCATTGTTGGTATTGAAAAACAGGAAAGTAAAAGGTAATTAGTATTTTCTTTTAAGCCTTTTCTAAATGTTATAAAAATAGCATACCAGGAAAAAATAAATATTAGCGGGGAAATATAAGTAAGCTGAGAGCTTATTAGAAAAATTGTATTTTTAAAGTCAAAACCTGAAGATTTACTTGTTAATCCATGTGTTAATTGAAAACCAAAAGATGCCCAGCCATTTTCAATATTCCATAAAATAACCGGTAAAAAAGTAATTAATGCCAATATACTGGCTAAATAAGGTTCTTTTTCTTTTAGCCAGAATCTGTGCTCTTTTGAAACTATTAAAAAAAATAAAATTGAAATAGGTAAAAGAACAGCATTATATTTGCTTAATAAACCCAAACCTACAAGAATTCCTGCTGGATACCATAACCATTTTTTTTTAGTAGTAATTATCCTAGAAAAAACAAATATTACTGCAACCCAAAAAAATCCTAATGGAGTATCAGGGAATGCCATAAAAGCTCCAGCAGCAAATACCGGAGTAATATTTAAAAGTAAAGAAGAATAAAAAGAGCATTCTTCATCCTTAAACATTTCAAAACTGATTTTATATACAAAATATGAGGTAAGAACAAAAAAAATTATATTGCCTATCCTTACTGCTAATTCTGATTTGCCTAAAATAAAAGTGGAAAAATAAATTATATATCCAATTAGAGGCGGATGGTCAAAATAACCTGCGGCTATATGCCGGCTCCATTCCCAATAATATGCTTCATCATCACCTAACCCAAGATAATTCGCAAGCCATAGACGAAATATAGTAAATAGCGCTATTAGAAATAAAAAATAATAGTAATATTTTTTTTTGTTATTCATTAATTCTTTTATACTTAATTTCTTTTGATTCTTTGAAATCCGGAACAGCTAATAATTTCCAAACTATCTTTTTTGCATATTTCATCCAGCAATAAATTAATTCCCAATGTATCGCTTGCTATATGTCCGGCAACGACTACATTAATATTATTTTTTTCCGCTTCTTTACGATTATCATCGCTCATATGCATAACAATCATAGTTCCAACTTCAGTGTTGGATAGTTTTGAAAAAATATCTTTTGAGCCTTCTGTGCCGCCTGTCATATCTACAAATACTTTTCCACAGCGTTTATTTTCTCCTCCAACTAAAATTTTTATTCCGGAATTATTTTGCGCAGCAGTTTTATATTCCGGAATTTCTTTTAATATTTTAGTTACTTCTTCAATAGTATAAGGTGCTTTTTCATCAAATAAATCCTGTAAATACGTTGTTACGCAATTATCTGCGGGAGTATGGATACACATAAAAGGGATATTTAAGAGTCTGGCGCAATCTACTGCGCGGTTATGATTTGCCGGCATGACTCTTCGTTCAACTTCTTTAATTCTCGGTTCTAATACACCTTCGGCAACATTTATTGGAACCCCAAATTTATTAAGTATGTCTGCCTGCATTGCCATAACCTGATAAAAATTAGCATACGCATATCCTTCAGGATGATGCGCAACCAGAGCATCAATTTTCATGCCTTTTTCCTTTAAACGATCAGCTAAAAGCACTTCCCCTGCTTCTATATCAACTCCGATTAAAATGCTTTTTACTTCAGTTTCAGGAGCGCCATAAAGTATTCTGGAGTCAATATATGGATTAAATAATTTATCCTGATCAAACTCCTTTTTTTTATCTTCTTTTAATTCGGAATATTCTTTATTAACTTTTTCAAGTTGTCTTAATATAATAGCATTGCCTCTTGGATCATTTACCTTACCTATTTCTATTGCGGTTCTATATAAATCTTTTAATTTCACTTTGACCTC
>CAYWFU010000097.1:0-10501 GCA_964457585.1 uncultured bacterium
GGTAAAATAAGTAAGGAATGGAGAATCATTGTTAATAGATAAGGAAATATTAAAATTGAAGTAGGATTACGACAACTACCAATTGAAAAACCAGTCTATAATAAAATAAAACATTTTTATAAAGACCCTTTTACAGGAGAAAATTTAATACCTGAAAATAAAATATTGTCATTATCATATAATGAAGCTGTTGCAGAGAAACTCAAAGCTTCAATTACAAGAAAAGAACCTGCAATTCGTGATTTTTATGACTTGTGGTATATACAAAAAGCAAAATTTGATTTTCAGAATAAAAAATTTATAGAAATATTTAAAAAGAAAATTACGGATGAAGGTTATAAAGAAGATTTTACAAATAATTTCGGATTAAATAATATTAAAATTGATTTGCTAAATAAACAGGTTGAAACAGATTTATTGCCAGTAATCCGAACTGGAGAAAAATTCAATTTGGATAAAGTTTTTGAAAAATTTAATATTATTTTAGCTTATTTACAATAACCGCTTATTATTTTAATAATTAGAGCTAATTAAAAAGTACTTATTTTATAAATGAAAATTTTTTAGACATAAAACTATAAAAATATTTATGTTTAATTTCATTATTGGTATAAGCAAGCAGATCATTCAAAGCTGGTTCAGATTTGGGTTTGAGTATTAGTAAAAATATTGTGGATTGGTATGTTATAAAAATAAGTGAGAATAATATCAATATAATCATCTGCGTCTCTCCTCCCTTAAAATACTTAGTACAGCTCCACAGAAATAAGTATACAAAAACTAAAATAAAATTAAAACCATGGCGAAAACATATGTGGATGACACCCAAAGCACCTCGTGATAAAAAATTTTATGACAGAGTAAATAATATTATTAATCTATATAATATTTTTCACTTTACTCCAGTTCATTGTTCTTGGGTGAATCGGGTTGAACAATGGTTCAGTATCTTACAGCGTAAAAGATTTTGTATAGTTGATTTTAAATCCAAACTTGATCTTAAAATAAAAATTGATCAATATATTAATGAATGGAATGTAACCGCCCATCCATTCAATTGGACAAAACAATCTGTAACAAAAGTTATGGATCAACCTCTAATGAAGGCAGCATGATTTTTGTATACTTATTTCTGTGGAGCTGTACTAAGGGCAAGTTTTTAGATTATTATATTATAGGGGGATGTATTTATTTCTATTTAAATTATAATTACGATGTTGCAACTATTTTTTAAAATGTCAAGAAAAATCTTTAAAATATTTTGATTCTTTAAACTTTAGACTTTATGAACGTCTCCTTCTTTGATTGATAAATTTATAACAAACCAACATGCTTTAATATTTCTGCTACTTTTATATCTTTTTCTGCTAATTCTTTAAAGGCTTTATCAGCTTTATTTTTCCATCTTTCTAATTCTTCTTCCCGCTCTTCTATTTCCTTATTCTTTCTTATCGCTGGCGCTAATGCACTTCTTCTGTCCCAGATTACAAAACTTATTAAACTAAACATACCTGCTATTATTACCCAAAATCCTCCTGATATAAAATCCCTTAAACTGTTTATATCTGCTTTTACATTATTTATATCAACTTTCACATCATCAAATCTTTTATTCACAGAATTGTTTAGATCATCAAATCGCTGATTAATCCCTCTCTGCCCTTCTTCAAGCCTTGTTAATTTTTCAATTATTTCCCTATCACTTATAGGATCAGCTTTTTCGATTGCATAGATAGAAGATAAATTTATTATTACAAACAATATTATTATTACTATTTTCTTTATCATTACTATTTTCTCCAATTTTCTAAAAATTCTTTTTAAAATTATGTTTAAATTTTACGCACTATTCAACTAAATGTCAATTGAATTTTTTTATCTATTTTTTTCATTCTACAGTTTCTCCTCTTTTACATAGAATCTCTGCGCCCGGCGGCAATGTCATTTCCCATTTTTTCTCACTTTTTACCTGTTTATCTGGACACATTACAGGCTATTGCTGTTTTACTTTGTGAAATTTGTAAATACATTAGAACTAATTCTAGGTCAGAACAGGTACGCTTATCTGAAAGTGCCATGAATTGGCACTAAAATAAATAATAAAGAATTCCTATCAGAGACAGAAGATACCATGCAGTCTCTGTTGCAGGGGTCTTCCTTTATTGAAAAGTTAAAGGAAAAGAAACAGACTACAAACAAAAACAGGCTGCTTATGCTGTTTCTCTTTATTTTGAATTAATACGAAATGGTTTGGTTCCCGCTCCTACAATAGCATTGACACTAAATATATTATTAAATTGAGCATTGAGCATTAACCCATCCTTTTGCCTATTGTTTTTATACTGTTATTAATAATTTTACATAATTTATTACATTCTTTCATAGTATACATCTATGGAATTATTTTAGCCTTTAATGCTCAATTGTCAATGCTCAATCGTCAATTTAATGTCAATGCCATTGCCCGCTCCTACCATTGTGAATAAAACTTTGCCAGTCCATGTCAGCGCAAGGACAACATTATATACCAGTGGTACTTTCCCGGCAGGAGATAGACACTGTTTTGAAATATCGTAACTATTCAGCATAATACTACCAATATTCTTTTAATTTTTTTGCTGAATAGTTACTTTTTATTTATAATTTGAATAAAAGTTCATTATAAGATGGAACTGGCCATAAGTCACTTGGAGCAATGGTTTCAAGCTCGTCTATATCACTTCTTAAACTGCTGAGTAAGGGACAAATATTGTCACGGTATGCAATAGCTTGTTTTTCTGCTGATTTTACATCTTTTGCTTTTAAAGTTTCATTTTCCAAATTTTGAACTTTTTTATTAGCAGATTGCAATAAATTCGATGCTTGTTCAAGCAGTTCTTTTTGCACTGAACTATATTGTCCTGCAGCATTTATCGATGCGCCTAATTCAGTAATAAATCGTATTACTGACGGTATATATTGTTTTCTAACCATTTGTATTGAGGCTTGCGCTTCGATGTTTATTCGTTTTGAATACTGCTCAAGATAAATTTCGTATCTGGAATGAAGCTCCTCTTTTGTAAGTATTTCATATTTTGAAAATAATTCTTTTGCTTTTGGTGTATTAAAAGCTTTTAGCGCATCAACTGTGTTTTTACTGTTTGGCAGTCCGCGTTTTTCTGCCTCATTTAACCATTCTTCTGAATAATTATTTCCATTAAATATTACTCTACCATGATTTTTCACTGCATCTTTAATGATTTTTTGTATCTCTGCATTTATATCAGAAGCTTTTTCAAGACGTCCTGCAATTTCATCTAAAGATTCTGCTACTATTGTATTTAAAGCTATATTTGGTCCTGAAATTGACTGTGATGACCCTACCGTGCGGAATTCAAACTTATTTCCTGTAAATGCAAAAGGTGATGTTCTATTTCTATCTGTATTATCTTTTGGTAATTCCGGCAAAGAATCAACTCCGATTTTAAGAAATTTTGATTTTGCGCTTACAGCTTTTTCACCGAGCGCAATTTTATTTACTATATCAGTTAATTCATCTCCTAAAAATATTGAAATAATTGCCGGAGGAGCTTCATTTGCACCAAGACGGTGATCGTTGCCAGCGCTTGCGCATGTTGCTCTCATTATATCTGCATGGGTATCTACAGCTTTTATCAGTGCACTTAAGAATACTAAAAACTGTGCATTTTCATGCGGTGTTTTTCCCGGATCAAGTAAATTAAGACCTGTATCTGTTGATAATGACCAGTTATTATGCTTGCCAGAGCCATTTATTCCAGCATAAGGTTTTTCATGCAGTAAGCATACCATCCCATGTCTCAATGCCACTTTCTGCATTGTTTCCATAACAAGCTGATTTTGATCTGCTGAAATATTTGTTGTTGAAAATACAGGAGCCATTTCAAATTGTGCAGGAGCTACTTCATTATGTTTTGTCTTTGAGGTTATACCCATTTTCCAAAGTTCAATATCAAGGTCTTTCATAAATACTGATACTCTGTCTTTTAATGAACCAAAATATTGATCTTCTAATTCCTGACCTTTTGGTGACGGGGCACCGAAAAGTGAACGGCCAGTCGCAATTATATCTAAACGTTTTAGATATAGTTCTTTATCCACAAGAAAATATTCCTGCTCTGGACCTACTGTTGCGATAACTCTTGTTGCTGTAGTATTACCAAGAACACGCAATACTCTTAAAGCTTGTTTTGAAACAGCTCTCATTGAACGGAGAAGCGGAGTCTTTTTATCCAGCGCTTCACCATGATATGAACAGAAAGCTGTTGGAATACATAAAGTTACATTTCCTGCTGAATCTTCTTTTAAAAACGCTGGTGATGTACAGTCCCATGCAGTATATCCGCGCGCTTCAAATGTTGCTCTTAATCCGCCGCTTGGGAAGGAAGAAGCATCCGGCTCGCCTTGAATAAGCTGTTTACCTGAAAATTCCATTATTACTTCACCGTCAGCTGTTGGAGAAATAAAAGAATCGTGCTTTTCAGCTGTTGTACCTGTTAATGGCTGAAACCAATGCGTATAATGGGTTGCGCCTTTTTCTATTGCCCAATCTTTCATAGCATTTGCTATTACATCTGCTACTTCCGGTTTTAAAGACGCACCGTTTTCCATTGTTTGTTTTATTGCTTTATACGTCTCTTTTGGCAGCCTTTCCTTCATTGTTTTTTCATTAAATACATTCATTCCAAATAATTCTGGTATTTCAATACTACAATTACTCATACTTCCTCCTGCTTTTATGGTTTTATATTTTAATACTTGAAGTCGTCCAAAAATGTGTCATTCCGTACTCGATGCGGAATCTATTTTTATATATGGTCAATCTAAAATCAAGATAGCTTATTAAATCACAAAAATCGTGAAAAGGTCAAGAGATTTTTTAGGCACTTCCAGATAAATTGGATAACCAATTGATTAATTTATTATAAGCAAAATTCATGCCTATTAAAAAAATGTTGATTTTTATAGTAATTTAAACTTATTTTTTTATATATATTGCGTTTATGTATGATTAACGACATTTATGTAGTACTACAGCGCTACAGTATGACAGTGCGACAGTGCGATAGAAAGATCGAGAGTGCGAGAAGTGCTATAGTGCGATGAATAAAGAACTGTCGCGCTATCGCGCCATAGCACTGTAGTAGTAGGATATGAGATTTTAGCATCCCAAATCTGGGCACTAAAATACCAAGTTTTTTTTCACAAGCCCTAAATAGTTTTCTATGTTAATATTTTTCGGTATTAATCCGTTTTTTGAAAGACTGGTTAAAAAAGCAAATAAAACTTCAGGGTCGAATTGTAACCCTGTATTACTACTTAATTCATTTAAAATAGCTTCCATTGATAATCTATCTCTATAAGGGCGATCTGATCTCATAGCATCATAACTGTCTGCTACAGCAAGAATTCTTGCTCCTAATGGAATATTCTTCCCTTTAAGTCCATCAGGATACCCTTTCCCATCATAACGTTCATGGTGATGCAATATAATATCTAACTCCCGTCTTATGTAATTACTATTTTTTAAAATATTTACCGCTATTACCGGATGCTTTTTTATTTTTTCATATTCACTTTCAGTCAACTTGCCTTTTTTTAAAATAATAATGTCAGATATAGCTATTTTCCCCAAATCATGCAGAATAGCAGCATTACAAATAATTTGAATTTCATTTTCTGGCAGTTTCATTTCTTTGGCTACCATGTTACAATATCTCAAAACATTTATGGAATGCTCTCTTGTGCTGATATCTCTTTCTTCACACGTGACAACTAATGTTTTTATAGCCTCCAAATAAAATTGTTTTGAAACATCATTTATGCCAAGTATTTTAGCCTCTAATTCCTTTTGCTGGATATTTTCCGAATAATTTTTATCAATAATATCTTTATACATAACAACTGTATTTCGTCCCTGCATTTTTGCCGCATAAAGGGCGGAATCCGCTGAGTTTAAAAACTCGTCTTTTTTCAGTACATTGTCTTCAAACATAGAAGATATACCAACACTTATAGTCAATCTCGCAGAAAAAGATTCTCCTTCAAAAATGTATCCTTCAATAATATCTTTAAGTTTCTGGGCAACTAAAAAAGTGCTTTTATAATCTTCATTGTATAGCAGAATAGCAAATTCTTCCCCGCCATACCGCGCTAAAAAGTCATTATTTCTAATGTTATTTTTTAAAATATTTCCTATTTCAATAAGAACTTTATCCCCGAATAAATGCCCATAATTGTCATTAATTTTTTTAAAAAAATCTATATCTATCATTAAACAGCAGATGTTTTGTTTATATCTTATAGCGTGTTGAACTTCTTTATCTAATATTTTAAAAAAATACCCATGGTTATAAAGCATTGTCAGACTGTCCCTGATTGAAATTTCTCTAAGTTCATTTACTGCTTTATCAAGCTGTTCCAAAGCTTTTGTTTTGGCATCGCTTGCTTCTTTAATTTCATCACGCAATTTTTTTACTCTCAGCGCCGCATTAACCCTTGCAATGATAATTTCAGAAGAGCTGGATTTCCCCAAATAGTCGTCTGCGCCAGATGATAGTCCTTCAAGTATATATTCTTCCTGTTCAAGCCCGGTAAGCATAATGACCGGTATAAATTTTAGCTGCTGGTCTGCCTTTATTTTTTTTAACATATCTATACCGCTCATACCCGGCATTTGATAATCAACCAGTATACAGCTGATCTCTTTTTTTGAAGCGATATTAATGCCATCCAAAACATTGGATGCCATTTCCACTTCAAAACCCACCTGTTTTAAATACCTGCTAAATACCCTTCTATCATCGGGATTATCGTCAACAACTAAAATTATTTCCTTATTGTTTTCAGACATAATATTTCCTATCATTTATTTTATAATTAATATATTATACAGGGAATGGAACATTATATATCCCCCAATAAAGACCTATTTCTTTGACAAGAGAAACAGAAAAAGAAAATCTATTGCTTCCTTGCCATCCCGTACAATAAAAAGACGGTTTACAAGGTTCGCTTCCTTGAACACCCTTTTTGTTATTTCAATATCATCAAGATTATCCTCAACCAATAATATATCAATTGTTTTATTCTGCTGCATTTTAATTCTCCTGAATTTATGACCTCGCTGAGTATATAATCTTCCTGATATTTGCTTTTTTAAAATTATATATTTTTTTAAAAATTGTATAAATTAAGCCTGATAAATCAGGCAACTACAAAAATTTCATGTAGAGACGCAAAATTTTGCGTCTCTACTTATCGAGCGTTTCAAATTCCTGTACCTAAATATAGCGCCATTTCTAAGGGTGTGATTCTAACCTTTTTTACGGTAGCGAAACATTGTGAACACCCCAATAAAAACCTATTTCTTTAATAAGATTTACAAAATTATCAAAATCAACCGGCTTTTGCAGAAAGCTATTGCATCCATAACTGTAACTTTTAATTATATCCTCATCTCTCCTTGAAACTGTAAGCATAATTATAGGTATTCTATTAAGTGTTTTATCTTCTTTTATTTTCTTAAGAACTTCTAAGCCGTTTAACTTCGGCATGTTAATATCCAAAAGTATTAATCCTGGAATCGGAGCATTGTTAATATCTCCATATTTTCCCTTATGATAAAGAAAATCAATTGCCTCCTGCCCGTCGCGGGCAATATAAAGACGGTTAACTAGCTTTGCCTCTTTAAACGCTCTTTTTGTTATCTCAATATCATCCAGATTATCCTCAACCAGTAAGATATCAACCATTTTAGTATTTTCCATATCATGACTCCTTCTTTCTTTGTTCTTCCAATGCCTTTTTAATTGTATCCTCATCAACAATTTTCTTTTCAACCAGAATTTCACCTATCTTTTTCTTTTCTATAATCATATCCTTGTTCTTTGGTATTGTAAAATAAAACGTTGTATATTCTCCTACTTTCGATTCCACCCATATCCTGCCTTTATGCATTTCAACTATTTTCTTTGCTATTGTCAATCCAACTCCTGTCCCTTCTTTCTCTTCCTTTTTTACCAATCTCTGGAACATCTTAAATATCTTTTCATAATATTCCTCCGGTATCCCCGGACCGTTATCCTTTACAAAAAATTCATAATAATTCCCTGTATCTTTATATCCGACTTCTACACGGGGAGGGGTTTTGTCAGCATATTTTACTGCATTTGAAATTAAATTCGCAAAAACCTCAGTCAGCCTAATCCTGTCACAAAATACTACAGGCATTGTATCATTAACAATCATTTCGACTTTTTTCTCTGTTAATGAATGTTCCATCCGTATTTTAATTTCATTCAACATATTCCCTACATTCGCATCCTCAAACGGATTTTTTCTCCTCTCAAGACGGGAAACCTCAAGCAGGTCTTCTATCAGTTTCTGCATAAGTATTGCATTAGCCTGTATGCGTTCAAGATAATTCCGTCCTTCTTCATCAAGCTTTTCTCTATAATCGCTCATTAAAAATTTTGAAAACGCGTTTATTGATCTTAAAGGTTCTTTTAAATCATGTGAAACTATATATGTAAAATCATCTAATTCAAGATTAATTTCTTCAACTTTCTTAGCATATTTCCTCAATTCTTCTTTTGAAACTGTGGTTTTTTGCAAATCTTCCATCATATTATTAAAGGAAGAAGCTAAATATCCGATTTCATCTTGAGTTTTTATTTCAATCTTAAATGATAGGTCTCCGCCAGCAATTTTTTTTGTTCCTATAACCATTTTATCAATAGGTCTGCCTAGAATGAACTGTAGGAATAACGAACTGAAAAAAAATGATAAAAATATTGTAATAATAGTGAATATGATTATAGTTTTTCTTATATCGGTCAGTTTCTGATTAAGGTCTAAAAGGGAAACCGTTAAATATATCTTCCCGATTTCTTCTTTTGCTTCTATTAGGTTTCCTAAAACCAGTTCATCCTCCATTTCTTTTGAAATTTCTTTTGTGGTGATAGCTGAAGAGACTTCTTTTATCAATTTTTCTTCTTTTGAACCTTCCCCCTCAATGGGAAGCGTTGGGGAACCTTCTTGAATAAGAATAATCCCATTTTTATCGATAATTTTACAGAAGATAATATCTTTCTGAGCCAATACCCCTTTTACTAATTTGGAAATTGCATTATGATCTTTAATTAAAACAGGATATTCACTGTTAATACTTAAATTGCTAAGAAGTGAATTCACTCGCTCATTCAATTCAGAATTCAAAATATTTTTTTCATGCTGAATAAAATAAAAACCGAGCAAAAATGTAAAAACAACTATTATACAAAAATAAAGTAAGCTAATTTTTGCAGCAATACCGAATTTCATTGCTCTTCTCCATTAAAAACAGTGGCTTCTTTGAGTATATCTTCAGAGATTTTTATACCTAACCTTTCAGCGGTTATTAAGTTTACCGAAATTTTTATTTTTTCTGGTGTTAAAAGTTTTATATTTTTCGGCTTTTCTCCCTTAAGTATCCGTAAGGCGATTTCCCCTGCTTGTAATCCTAAATCATTATAATCACAGTCAAAAGAAACTAGTGCTCCGGCTTTAGTATAAAATGAAGATAGCCCAACAACTATAAATTTATTTCTCAAACTTTCAAGCAAAAGATAACTCACTGACTGCGGGAAATATATTTCAGGGTCAGGAATCATCAGAAAACAATCTATTTGCTGAGAGATTTCTTTAAGTGCCGAAGGAAGTTCATTCCCCGAGGTAATTTTTTTTGTGATAAGTTGAAATCCGAACTCTTCAGATGCATGTAATATTTCCTTATATTGCTGGTTTAATTTAGGCAGGTAAATCAATCCGATTTTTATTACATCGGGAAGAACTCTTTTTAAATTTTTCAGTTTCATCCCGGCGGGGATGTTCATTGATACACCTGTAATATTTGGACCAATAAGCGCTTCCGGGTCAAGAACCATGCAAAATAAAACTGGAATGTTCTCTATCTTTTCTTTTGCCAATTTTGATGCCGCGCTGCCCAGTGTAAAAACCAGATCGGGTTTTTCTTTATTTATTTTTGAATAAATTTCCTCTGGTTGCTTTTCTTTTAAGTTATATTCAGAAACCTCTAGTGCCAGTTTTTTCTGATCAAAAAATTCCTGAAATCCTTTCCATGCTTGCTGATAAGGTTCAATATTAGATGAGAAGATAACTGCAACCACTGCCCGATCAGCCGCAGAACACCAACCCGTGGAAAGTGCATAGTAAAAAATAGCAATTAATAAAAATTTTTTCTTCAATTTTAGCCTTTCGAATGACACAAATTAGGCTCGATAAATCGAGCAACTACAATGCATTATATTTGTAGTTGCCCAATTTATTGGGCATTTTCAATTTCCTGTACATTAAATTACTTAGAATTTATAACTTACATTTGCAGAAATCCTTCTTCCAATCTCATCGCTGCTGGGATCCGGTAAATTTATCCCTACCGGATATTCATAGTGTTTATCATTAAGGAGATTAAAAACAGATA
>CAYWFU010000098.1:0-10480 GCA_964457585.1 uncultured bacterium
ATTGAAACCAAAACACAACACTTAAAGAAAATGATATTTAAATTTGAAAAACTCCTGAAAATTGGAGATATAGCGAATTCTTCACTTAATCTTGAAACTGTTCTCAATAATATTTTAAAAAGTACTCTTGAAATAACAGGCGCATCAGTGGGAATGATTTTTTTAAAAGATACAAAAACAAACTGCCTTTACTGGGGCGCATCAATAGGTCTTTCAAATACATTTGTAGAAGATTATAAAAATAAACATATTCAATTGGGAGAAGGATTAACAGGCACTATTGCGCAAAATGGGGTATGCATTTATATCCCTACAGATTCCTCCCATGATCCGCGAATTGCCCGGCCGGTTGTTAAAGCTGAAAATCTCAATTCATTTATAGGTGTTCCAATTTATGCCAAAGAAGAAATTGTTGGAGTAATGAATATATTAACAAGACCACCTGAAATTCTTGATAAAAATGAATTCTCAGTAATATCATCCATTGGACAACATATTGGATCCGCAATTCAAAATGCAAAACTTTTTGAAGAAAATATAAATGCTAGAGAATTACTAAAAGAGTCTGAAGAGAAATATAAAAATTTGTTCAATAGCGCTCCTGATATGTATTATTCATTGGATAAAAATGCAATTATTATTGATTGCAATGAAACTGGACTCAAAATGCTTGGTTACCAAAAAGAAGAAATCATTGGAAAACCAATTAATGATTTTTTTACAAAAAAATCTCAAGAGCTTTTTAATGAAACCTTCCCTGAGCTGAAAATCAAAAAAGTATTATTTAATTTAGAAAGAGAGTTCATTCGAAAAGATAATACAATATTACCAGTTAGTATAAATGTTTATAGTGAAATTGATAAAAATGGAGAATTAATTAAAACAAAAACAATAGCAAGAGATATCACAATTACTAAAAAAATAGAAAAAGAAAAAAATGATTTAATTGAAAAATTAACCAATTCTGAAAAAAAAGTTATTGAATCGTATAATGCGCTGGAAGATCTTTTTTTGAAATTTATAACAGCTATGGTAAATGCTCTTGATGCAAAGAGCTCATGGACAAAGGGACATTCTGAAAATGTGGCAAATTATTCTGAAGAGCTGACGAATGAAATGAAATTAAATGAAGAAGAAATAAAAAAAATAAAACTTGCGGCATTGCTTCATGATATTGGTAAAATAGCGATTTCTGATAATATTTTAAACAAAAATGGCAAACTTACTGAGGAAGAATTTAATATTATTAAAAAACATCCATTAATAGGAATGAAAATTCTTGAAGATATAAAAACAATTAAAAGATATCCTCCCCTTAATTAAATTTCATCACGAAAGATGTGATGGTAAAGGGTATCCTGATGGACTTAATGGTGACAAGATTCCTCTCGGAGCAAAAATATTACACGTTTTAGATTCGTTTGATGCTATGACATCTGAAAGACCCTACAGATCTAATCCTGGATTGGAATATGCAATTTCAGAACTTAAAAAACATTCCGGGACACAATTCGAAACATATATAGTTGAAGCTTTTTTAAAAATCCTTTTAAAAAATAAAAAAAAACAGTAAAAAGCAGTATCAGGTTTTTATCAAATAAACAGTTTAGAAGAAGATCGAAAATATATTTTTAATTTTTAAAACAGTATTTTTGTGGTAAATAATCCTGTTATTTTTCCAAAGTTAAGAGCGCCTAACCAAACCATTGTAACAATTGCTGCAGCAATTAAAATCCCAGCGATTATAGCAATTAAAGCCCGCCAGAATTTAATTCCAAAAATAAAAGCTGCAACACATCCGCTCCATGCGCCAGTAAGAGGTAGTGGTACTCCAACAAATATGGCAAGTCCGATAGCTTCATATTTTTCTACAACATCGCTATGCTTTCGTGTGCGTTCAAAAAGCCATTTAAAAAAATCATCCCAGATTTTATATTTTCTTAAATAATTGGATACAGAATCCAATAATAATAATGTAGGTATTACTGGAATAATATTTCCAAATATTGCTAAAGAGACAGCCTTAAAAATATGTATATCTTTATGTAAAGCAAAAGGAATAGCTCCTCGTACCTCAGAAATAGGTAAAGCTCCAAGAATAATTGTTATTAATTCGTTCATATTTTCTCCATTTTTAAAATAATTAGGATATTTTAATTATTTTAACAAAAATGTCCAGTATTTTTTAAAAATTTCTTGACTTCCTCTGATTTTTTATGATTAAATTGAATATATTATAAAAAGGAGATTCTATGCAAGCTGTAATTTTAGCAGGTTGGAAAATGACAACAGAAATAAATATTCCTGATTCATTAATAGATGTAGAAGGCAGACCTTTTATGGAGTATCAGCTTGAATTATTAAAAGAATATAGCGTAACTGATATTATTGTTTGCCCTGGTTATTTAGGAGAAAACATACATTTTTATTTTTCTAATAGTAAAGATTTCGGATTGAATATACGTTACAGTGATAATATAGCGCGTGATTTTGGTACAGGCGGAATTTTGAAAAAATCATTATCTTTATTGGAAAGTCATTTTTATGTTTTGTATGGTGATAGTTATTTCCCAATTAATTATTCTGGTATTATGGATTTTTTTAAGAAAAGCGGCAAAATGGGATTATTTCTGGTATATAAAGATCATGATTTTGAAAAAAAGGGAAGTATAATAATTTCAAACCGATTGGTGAAAGATTTTGATCCGCAAAACCAGGAAAAAGATATGCCATATAAATATTCGAATGTTTGTATCTTAGCTAAAAAAATATTTAATTTATTATCAGGAGAACAATTTATTGCTTTAGAAGATATTTTCAAATATTTGATTGAAAGAGATGAATTATTAAGTTTTGAAATTTCTAAACCAAATATTGAAATCAGTACTCAGCAAGGGTTTGATCAATTTAAAAAATATATGAATAATCCTGTCAATTTTTTATAGTCTATAGGTACCAATTATGCACATTATAGCGGTTTTTTTTACCACTCATCATACTCTTTCAGCGGAAAAAATTTTAAAAAAAAATAAAATAAAAAATAAAATTATAATGAAGCCCAGAAAAATAACTACAGATTGCGGTTTAGCCTTAGAATTCGACGGTGAATTTTTTAAAACAGCATATTCTGAATTTTTATATGCAAAGCTCAAGTTAGAGGGATTTTATAAAAGAGATGAAAATGAATGGGTGAAAATTAGTGTAGAGGATTTAATCTGATAATTTAAAATAATAATTAATTTTTACTTGATTTTGTTTATGCTCTCAATTATATTATTACTCATGATAGAAATAAGAAAAGATATTTATGAACAAATGATACAGGAAGCTGTTAGTTCTTTTCCAAGCGAATGCTGTGGAATATTAGCAGGAAAGAATAAATCAGCAACAAAAATCTATCCTGTTAAAAATATAGATTCGAGTCCACAAAGTTGTTATTTAATGGAACCCAATATTCAATTCAGAATTTTAAAAACACTGGACCAGATCTCATTTGAAATGGTGGCAATCTACCATTCTCACCCCAATGATGAATGCTATCCGTCTGCTAAGGATATAGAATTGGCAAATTATAATGATACATTATATATAATAATTTCCTTGGCAGATTTTGAATATCCAGAAGTAAAAGCTTTTGAAATTAAAGATGGCAATGTTAAAGAAGAAAAAATAAAGGTTGTTTAGCGGAGATTAATAATGAAAAAAATATTAATTATATTCATTTTCTTTTTTTTATCTGTTTTTTCAATTAAAGCAGAAAATATAAAGATTGGTGTTGCCGGTCCTTTTTCCGGACAAGCTGCTGCTTATGGTGAAATGGTTAAAGGCGGAGTTGAAATAATGGTTGATGAAATAAATGCCGGCGGCGGTATAAATGGGAAAAAAATTGAATTAGTATTTGGTGATGACATGTGCGATCCCAAAGAAGCTGCAAATATAGGGCAGAGATTTGCATCAGATAAAAGCATTTCTATTATAATCGGACATTTATGCAGTTCCAGCACACTGGCAGCCAAACCAATTTACAAAATAGCAAAATTGCCGGCAATATCTCCTTGTTCAACAGCAGTGAATGTATGCGAGGGCAGCGATTATATGTTCCGTGACGTATACAGAGATGATTTTCAGGGTATTTTTATGGCTCGATATGTAAAAAATATTCTTAATCTAAATAAAATAGCTGTTTTTTATGATAACGATGATTATGGGATCGGGCTTAAAGATGCATTTGCTCAAGAAGCAAAAAAAATAGGATTAACTATTCAGGGTGTGGAATCATACACAAAAGATGTTACAGATTTTACTCCGCAACTTACTAAATTTAAATCACAAAAAGCAGAAGCATTATTTATAGCTGGTTTATATAATGAAGCAGGTCTTATTGCGAATCAAACACGAAAATTGAATTTGAATATTTCAATTTTTGGCGCTGATGGTATGGGAACTCCGGGATATATTGATGTAGCTGGCAAAAAAGCAAGCGAGGGAACAATGGCAAGCTGTCCATATGCTTTTGAGCCGGGGAAAAACCAGATAGCTGATAAATTTGCAAAAAAATTTAAAGAAAAAACAGGAAAAGATGCCGATTGGATGGCAGCAACCTCTTATGATGCTTTAGGGATTGCAGCAAGTGCAATTAAATCAGTCGGGCAGAATCGTGAAAAAATAAAGGATTTTCTTAAAAGCATGAATTCTAAAGAAAAAGGTTATAAAGGAATAACCGGAGTTACTTTTTTTGATAAAAATGGTGATTGCCAGAAACCGGCATTCGTCAACATTGTAAAAGACGGAAAATGGATTCCAGTGGAAAAACAAATGCAGTAAAGTAAATCACCATATCACCAGTAGGGGAAAAAGATGAAAAATGTGTGATATAAAAGGTTAATCGTCTGAAAGGGATTAAACTATGAAACTTGGTTTTTTTGTAAATGCTTATAGATTTTTTCCATTAGATTATGCTTTAGATAGTGTGGTTAAACACGGTTATAAAGGTGTGGAATTATGGGCAAAAGGGGATCATGTTACTCCATTTGACTCTAATGATACGTGGATAGATATAAAGAAAAAAATTATTGATAGAGGCCTGGAGCTTTATGGTATTAGCGCGCATCTTGATTTTGTTGCTCCGGATAAAGCAAAACGGGATTTAGAAATAAAAAAATTTTCCGGTGTGATTCGTATGGCAAAAACAATGGGAGTAAATAGAGTACATACTGCATCAGGAGGGCTTTATCAAAATATATCTTTTGAACAGCAGGAAGAATATTTTTTAGAAGCTATGAAAATCCTTGGAAAACTCGCTAATGATGAGGGTATTATAATTGCTCTTGAAGCAGAACCGGAAAAATGGTTAAGTAAACCTGAACAGGTAATTGATTTAATTGAAAACAAATTAACATATCCGGTGTTTAAGGTTCTTGTTGATACCGGACATGCTTTTGGTATTGGCACTACTCCATCTGAATATTTAAAAATTGTTAAAAAACATCTTGCTTTAGTGCATGTTGATGACGTTAAAAAAGACGATTTCCCTCATAGACATTTGATCCCGGGTGAAGGGGATATAAATTATCATGAAGTTTTTTCTACATTAAGAGATATTGGATATAAAGGATGGCTCTCAATGGAACTTAATAAACATAATGATTTTCCGGATGAAGCCGCAAATAAAGCTAAAAATTTCATAGATAATTATAGCAATGAATGGGAATGATAATGCTTAAAGGCGGAATTATTGGTCTTGGGAATGTTGCCATAAATGGGCATTTGCCATCATATTTGCATGATCCAATATTACAAAAAGAAGTTAGAATTGTAGGTGGAGTTGACCTTAAATCGGATAATAGAGATAAATTCAAAAAACTGTTTAATGATATTAATTTATATTCAGATGCTGATGAACTGTTTAAAAATGAATCTTTAGATTTTATTGATATATGTACTCCTCCTAATACTCATAAAACTTTAATTCAAAAAGCCATCAAGTATAATTGCCATATTCTTTGCGAAAAACCTCTGGCAACTAATTTAAAAGAAGCATTGGATATTCAGAATCTATTGTTATCTTCTTCATTGGTATTTTTACCATGTCATCAATATCATTTTTCCACTCAATGGCAGGCGATAAGAAAAATAATTCAGGAGCAGAAGATAGGTAAAATTCATTTTGCTCAAGCTCAAGTTTTTAGAGTAAGAGCAAACGAAGGGAATGTCCATTGGGAACCTGAATGGCGGACCAAAAAAGAAAAGAGCGGTGGAGGAATTTTAATAGATCACGGCGCACATTTAATGTATTTATTTATTTCACTTTTTGGTAAACCAATTAAAATATCCGCTAATGTTAAAAAATTATTGCATAAAAGTTATGAAGTAGAAGATACCGCCTGTGTAATTTTAGAATTTTCTGAATGCATGCTGGAATTTGTTTTAACCTGGACCGGACATTCACGCAGAATAACATATAGATTTTTAGGTGATGCAGGCGAGCTTTTTGTTGGAGATGATCATCTTTCAATTAAATACAGCAATGGACATGAAGAAAAAGATATATTTGAAACTGGTTTATCCCGGGATTCTTCTCACAGCTCATGGTTTACTCCTCTCATAAAACTATTTATACACCGAATTAAAAATAAGGACTATAGAAAAGATGGTTTAGAAGAAGCGATTTTAGCGCTTAGATGTATTTTGCTTGCATATCAATCTTCAGTGGAAGAGAAAACATTGCATTTAAGTTAAATAACATATTTTTTATTTTTTTTCATTCTTTCTGAGAATTCTTTTCCATATTCTTCATATCCTTTACGATTGAATAACCCATACAATAAATTTTTGCCAGATTCAACACCAGGCTGATCATATGTGTTTACTTTGAAAAGATCACCGGCAATAGCTGTCTGCAGTTCTAAGAAATATAATAATTGCCCAATAGTAAAAGGATTTATTTCAGGGATATATATTGTTGCATTAGCTCTCTTTTCTTTTAATAGAGCATATTCTGTAACTGCCATTTCTGAATCCATTAGTTCATTTAAGGAGTGAGAAGATAAATACTCAAGTTCTCCTTTTTTTTGTTTCGGAATAGATATTTTCGAAGAAAATTTGTCCACATGGATGAATAAAATAGTTTTATCATAGGGGCCTTCCATATAAAGCTGAAGCTGAGAATGCTGATCAGTAACTCCCAGAGCTTTAATAGGTGTTGATCCAGTATTTATTATATTACCGTTTATTGAATATTTTTTCCCCAAACTTTCTGCCCATAATTGTCTATACCAGTCTGCAACATCTCTGAGCTTATATGAATAAGGCATCATAACCAGCATGTTCATTTTTTTATAAATACAAGTCAAAAATTGTAATGCAGCACTAACAGCTGCAGGATTTTCCCAAATGGATTCAGCAAGACATATTTCATTCATAAAACGAGCTCCTGCCAAAAATTCTTCTATATCAATTCCAACAAGACTGGCAGGTAGAAGTCCTGTTGCGCTAAAGACAGAAAATCTTCCTCCGACACCATCCGGTATTTGAAAGGAAGTTATTTTTTCTTCTTTAGCAATACGTCTTAATTCTCCTTTTTCTGCATCGGTTGTAATTACTATATTTTTAATATAATTTTTACCTAAATTTTTTTTTATTTTTTCTTTTATAATAAGAAAACTGCTCATGGTTTCAACAGTATTCCCGGATTTTGTAATCACGTTTACCAGAGTTTTTTTCAGGTCAAATACATTCAGAATATCCGTTAGTTGGTCAGGATCTATATTATCAAAAAATAAAATACGGGGATGCTTTCTTTCTTTTTTAAGCAGTAGATTGTAATAAGAGTGCTTAAGCGCAGAACATAAAGTTATTCCGCCTAATGCAGAACCTCCTATCCCTATAACCAGAATATTGTCAAATTTTCCTTTAATTTTAGTATTATAATCTTTTATCTGCTGTAATAATTCTTCATCAAAAATGAGCCGCATAAATTCTTTTGGATTTGTTTTTAAATCAAAAATAGTTTCAAAAATGGTTCTTCCCAATATATCTATTTCATCCTCACAAATACCATTTTTATCACCAATAAATTTTGCCATCATGTTATTAAAATCATATCTAATTCGCATCTGATTACACCAAGCAGAATTTATTTTTATATTAGGCATTTTATCACCTCCATTTATTTTCTTTTGAACTATATGTTTACCATATAAGAGATTCATAATCATTCTCTTTTATAAAAAAGCCAATAGGTCCTTCAATTGGCCAGCGTTCTAGTTCAAGATTTTCACGTAAAACGATTAACATAAATTCAAATTTACTATTATTTATAATTTCAATATCTTTTTTTGGAATGCTTATCTCAATAATATTATGAATGGCAACTGTTTCAATTTTTTTTATTATTTCCCACGATTCCTGGTCTTTTTCTTTATATAAAAAAGCTTTTATAAAATAATCACACAAAGATACCTGCATGTCAACTTTGTATTGTTTTGGATTTAAAATATATAAGCTGATTGTAATGTTATCCCATGTTTCAGTTCCGAATTTTTTTGAAGGGTCTATTCGAATATAAATATTTTCTTCATTAAAACCATAATATATTTTTTTAATAATTGTCTCAGAACGGTGCATTGCTCCGCCGATATTTAATATGTCATAATAACCGCTTGACAGCCATTCATAATAATGAGAAATATTGCCATCTATTATTGGATTAATAAAAGCTGCAGGTTCTAATGAGACAATTTCTTCTGATTTTTTTATTGGCAGATAGAGATAATGAGGAATCTCAAGTCCTAAAATTCTGTATATATTCGTTAAATGCTGCCTGAAAAGATTATCAAATTCACTGTCATTTTCCGATGAATGATCATCTCCATACCACCAGCACCAGTCACTGCCTTCAGCAATATATATTTCTTTCCATGCCATAGCTATCTGATCTTTATATTTTTCTTCAGGATGTTCTTTTTGAAATTCAACTAATTTTTTACGGGCAATAGAAAGATAGTCCCATGCTAGATTATCTTCACGATGTCCAATCCAGATATTAAAGTTGTTATTTATCCATGAACCAGGGAAAAGATGATTTAATTTTTCGATATTATCTGCTTTTTCGATATATTCACTCACTGTAACACATTGAAAATATTTTTCTTCATTAAGCCTTTCATAAAGACTTATCAAAAAATCACGGCCATCATCAGGATAGTATTCCCATGCATTTTCTCCATCAAGAATGATACTTACCAGATGACTATTTGAATTACCATATAAACTATTTCTAATTTGATGCAGATTATTCATAAAGTCGTTAACTGCATCTTTTGCATTCCATTTGGAATAAATAAAACCAATTTTATCAGATAATTTTATATCTCTAAAAATTATATTAAGAGAATGGTTGTTTTTTTCTACGGTATAAGCTTTATAAAATAAATCATAATTCATTACATCTCCTGCAAAATTACGTATTGGGACATTAAGCGTTCGGCTTAAAATATTTTCATCAGTAGCAATCCACTTTATCCCATTTTCTGCAATTAAAGAAATAATATCCTCGCTTACAGAGCCTTCAGAAGGCCACATCCCTTTAGGAGAAGCATTAAAAATATCCTTATAAAATTGAACAGCTTTTTCAATATGCCATCTTGCATCCTCAATATGCTGAAATCGTTCTTTTGGTAAAGTTAAATAAGGTGAAGAAATTCTGGCAATGTCTGTATCTGCCAATAGAGGTAAAATTGGATGATAATATGGAGAGATGGATACTTCAATCTGTCCTTTATCCATAAATTTTTTATAAATCGGAAGTATCATACTCAATATTTCAAATTGTTTATTTATTACTATATTTTTATCTTCTTCTGTAAATTTATCATTTTTATTAATTAATCGCACAAGTTCAGGGTCACTTTTTTTAAATATGGGATCAAACCATGCCAGATTATACCAGACTTGAAGATCAAGGAAATCCTGAGTGGTCAGACTTTTTTGTATTATTTTAAGTTTTTCCATAGATATATGTTCGCCTCGCTTTTCCAGGAGATTTCTATATCTAGGATAAATTTTTATCATTGTCTCCCAGTTTGCCATAAATAATTTAGTTAATATATCTATTTTATCTTCACGAGTAAGTTCTGATGCTGGTTTGCGGGTTAGTTTTAGAACATTATCCTGAGCATTATTTTTTAAATAATCCAATATCTGCTCAATCAAAGATGGTACGAGATTGAAAGTTTGATGAATATTGGTATATGGTTCCAGAATAGCAACCATATCATAATAATCTTTAATACCATGAAGTCTTACCCAGGGCATAGCATACTCACCGCTTGACAAATCTTTATAAAAAGGTTGATGCATGTGCCATACAAAGGCTATATTTAATTTTTCAGTAGTCATATTTATTTCCGATAGCACTATGAGGTTATGTCAAAAATTAACCACAGAGAACACAGAGAAACCTTTAAATATTAATGAGTTA
>CAYWFU010000099.1:0-9566 GCA_964457585.1 uncultured bacterium
GTAATCATAACAGAAGTATACCATAAAAATATTTAAATCGTTACAGCTATTTCGTCGCAAGCCCTTACTGTTGTCATGCTTTTCCTCCTTTTTATTTTATTATCCTTAAAAAGGATTATAGGTTAAAATCCTTTTAGAGGAAAGCATGACACTTTAACATATCATCTCTGTTACTTTGTAACTTAAGTTGCTGCCGAAGGCGACCTAATTTAAAGTACAGGAAATTGAAAAAGCCCAATGAATTGGGCAACTACAATATATTGTAATGTAGTTGCTCGATTTATCGAGCCTAATTTAATTAATTTTTTTTTGTATTAGGATATACTGCAATTAAAACAGTATTCTGAATAATTTTTATAATGTTAGGAGATATCAAAATAAAGATTATTAATATTGATAAAGTTGTATATCCTTAGAGATGATAGAGGAAAGTAAGCATGATTTATTTCGTGATTTGAATGATCTATAGCAAATTAAGAAGGGAATGTCATGATATATGTTTTAGACACGCATATTCTTATTTGGTATTTTATCGGCAGTGAGAGATTGCATAAATCTTTTAAAGAAAAAATTGATGAAGTTCGCAATCAAGAAGGAAAATTATTAATTCCTACAATAGTTTTAGCCGAAGCTTTAAATATAGCAGAAAAAGGCAAAGTTAAATTTAATTTTTCTAGATAATGCTTAAGTTCTTCAACATTAGCAGGCATTGACCGTAGTGACCTATTCACATTTATCCTTCTATAAAATTCCTCTCAGCCAATATCATTAATATCAATGATGCAGCTAAGCCCACACCAAACTCACTAAGTAGGTTGCTAACAGACTGTGTTGATAAATTTAAAAAAATAAATATAATATTTTTCCACAAAAAATTGTTATGAAAAGAAAAAGTAATAATCGGATTTCATTATGTCTCAATCGATAATAAAAGCAAAAGACTCTGATAATCGTATTTTGGAATGTGCTGTCAGCGGAAAAGCTGATTTTCTTGTTTCTGGGGACACTAAACACATCACACCTCTTAAACAATATATGGATATAACAATTCTTAAGCCGGCAGAATTTTTAGTGATCAAATTTTGATTTTGTTTAATGAATAAATTTCATCATCATTGTGTCATTAAAAAATACTTCCGAGAAGATATTAAAACTGCACAAAAAAATGGAAAAATTATTTCACGAGCACAATCTGATTACAATTTTGTAAAATTACCGGTTTCAAGCAGCAAAGAGAGGAAGTTATCGAATATTGTAAGTCCTTGATTATTATAAGTTTTATGGTGCCGGAGGTCGGAATCGAACCGACATGGACGGTGAGGCCCGGGGGATTTTGAGTCCCCTGTGTCTGCCAGTTTCACCACTCCGGCGATTTATAGGGTAGTATTTTATTATTTTTTGATTTTTTTGTCAATGTAAAATAAATGAAAATTGCAATGCCTCAGTTAATTGGTGGAAATCACGTGTAAAAGTCACCAGTCACATAATAGTTACCAGTTGCAAGTCCACAGTCACCAGTTTTAATTAAGTTTTACTGGTGACCTGGTGACCTGAAAACTAATGTTTTCTATTTTCTAGGTTCTACAAAATATGGGATTTTCCACATTACTGCATTATAAGGAGATTCATTATCAATCAAGGAATTTTCTTCTATGGCATCTATTACCATAGTTTTTAAAGACGGTATTTCAGTAACAAAACCAGTGAGAGTATATATTCCATTTCCATCATTCAAAAATTGCAGACGTTTTAAGTTTTTTCTATGTAAAAAAACTAATAATGGATTACCATTATTGTTGTCTGCTTCAACAATTACTTTAATTACTTCGCCTCTATTTATTTTTAAAATATCATCTTTCCCTAATAATTTATTAGGAGCATCGATTTGCCATAGAGTATCATAGTTTTTTATAATACTAATTTTTTGTATTGTAATAGTTTTTTGTTTATCTTCAGGCAAATTAATTTCTATAGGACTAATTTTAATAAATTTCCAGATCCCATCGATTTTTATTAACCGGGCACTGCAAATAGCATCTTCTAAAATTGGTTTTTCAGTGATTACTATTTTTTTTCTCGTTTCACTTATTTTATCAACTAATATAAGTTTTCCTTTTAGATTTTTTCGAATATTAACAATAGCTTCAGCTTCAATTGGCAATTCTGTATCGCGGCTAATAGAAATATCAAAATTTACCTGATCTGAAAATCTTTTATATTTACGCCACCAGATTGGTAATGTTGAATCTTCTCCTTTTTGCCTGGATTGTATTAATCCATTTTCATCAATGTCATCCTGTGCTTTAAAGAATGGATTCCCTGCTAAAAGACTGATAATTGATGTGCTATCTGAACTTATATCAGGCAGTGTAATTCGATAAGGGATACCCCATGCCATACTATTATAATTATCAGTTGTTTCATCCTGCAAACATTCAGAATTCAGTATATCAATTGCAGCAAAATGAATCCCCGGATTTATTTTAATATTATATTCTATAACAAATGTATTTTCATTAATTTGTTCCATTAAATCACGATGTTCAATGCGATGTAAAAATAAGTAACTATCTGGTTTATATTCTGAATTTGAAATATTTTCAATTTCTGCAATTACTTTAATATGATCACCCGGGATAAAAACAGGGATTTCATCTTTTGCAAAAAGTTGAGAACTGGAATCCATTTGCCATACTAAACTTGAATTATAGAACTGATCATTAGCTGAATTAAGATTTTCATATTTATATATTTTAACATTTTTAATAAAAACTTTTTGTTTAGTTTTATCTGTTAATGATTTTTGCCATGAAGACAAATGTGTTAATTCCCAGATATTTTTATCAGTTTTTTGAAATTTAGCATAATGAACATGGGTATCATAAATTGGTTTGCTCCCAGGATTGCGTTTTTTATCATCTGTTGTATCTACCAACAATTCTCCTGCTATTTCTTTTTCTATTTTAACTAAAGCGGAAGAATCAGAAGGGTTGATAATAATTTCAATTCTCTTTTCTTCAACACCTTGTCTATTCCGATACCACCCAATCGGTAATTTTGCCATTAAGGTACTATCTATTGTTAGAGAATCTAAAGCATAGGTAGAATTCATTTTTTTCTGATAGAACGGAACATAAGCTTCGCTGGTTAGATCAGAATCTTCATCAGGTTCGCCATCTGTTAAATCGTCTTCTTGAAAATAATCACTGGAAGAAATAATATTATTTAAAGCTGTTGTATCATTTTCTGATTTAGTAAAATCAATATAATTTGTATTATTATTAGTATTTACATTAGTATTTGTATTATTATTGGTATTGGTATTATTATTAATATTGCTGTTATTATTAGCATTTGTGTTAAGGTTCGTATTCTGATTTGTATTGTCAGCAGATAAAATGTCTTTTTTCCCATCATCCTTTCCACAAGCAAAACTAAAAATAAAAATTAGAAATAAAGTCATTATAAATATAGATTTGTAATATTTTTTTATGTATTTCATTTAAATTCCCTCCCTTTAAAATTTTTGATATTTGATATTTGATTTTTTTGTTTTTTCACTCCTTTCATTAAAAGCTATATGACAGTTCGGAATTATAAAAAATAGTTGAATAATCTTTTTCCTCAGGATTTATATACATTTTTTTCTCATAATAAAATGAATTGCTCCATTTTAAATTTTTAGATAACTTTAATTCAATCCATATATTTAGTCCTGCATAGTTGTAATCAGAATAGTAATTATCATCAGTATAAAAAATTCGGCCATTTTGAGAATCATTATATTTCTTCGTTCCGTATTTGAGATATAAATTATAAGAAAAAATATTTTCACCAAAATAATCCAAACTTAAATTTATATATTTATCAATATAGTTCATTTTTTCTTTATAATAAGTATCATCATTATTTTCATCCTGATTTTGCTGAGTTTCCATATTTATTTCAATATCGCCAACCGTATTATTATTAAAATTATATTTGATATATGGATTTACGTTTAACAGTTGGAAATTTGATTCATAGATAGTAGGTTCCGAATATTTTTTTTCATCATACTCAAAAATAATCCCCATTACTTTTTTAGATAGATTATAGTTAAAATCAGCATTGAAGTTATTTTCATTATAATTTTTCCCTGTTTTATAATTTCTGTTTGTATAAAGATTATCAATTTGTAAATACATTTTTTTAAATAAAGGTTTATTGAAAATAACTTCATATATATTTTCTTTATAATTCTCTTCCTCAAGACCAGCAAATTTTTTTTCTCTATTTTTTAAATTTAAATCTAATTGAAAGCTATTTGGAGAAAAAGAGAACTCTAAGAAAAGTCCATTTAAAGCAGGATTGGGATTATCCGGATTTTGATAAGTTTCTTTTCCAATCTCATAACCAAATTTACTGCTTAAATAATTCAAAAGATCAAAATTCATTTCTGCATTTAAATTATATTCATCAATATCCATTTGTTTTTCAAAATAATCATATTTTTCAATATTACTATTTAGATGAAAATTTATTTTTTTAGTCAGATAATAATAATATTCACCTTCAACCCGGCCTTTTATGTATTCACTTGCATTTGCTGCTGAACCTAAAATTGAATAAATCAATCTTGTATCGAGATATTTTTCATATTCCAGTGTTATTGTTTCATTTAAAAGTATATCTTTTTCTCCATCAGTATCTGTATATTCATAAGATAATTTTATGTCTTTTTCAAAATTTGAAGAATATATATTAGATGAAATATCAGGAATATATTTAAATGACTCGGGTTCTTTTTCGTTAGAAGATATATCTTCCTCTAAGTTCAGTATCAACTCTGAATCAGAAATTTCATTATAAGAAAAAATTTTTTCACTTGTTTCGATCATGTTAATATCACCTTTTAATAATTTTGTTTTAGAAATACTATTAAAACATTTTGTCACAATTAAAGAATAATTTTTTTTATTAATATCAATAAAATAAAAAATTGTACCTTCAGCAATTCCCTGATTTTTTCCAACATCTATAAAGATTGCCGAGTTATTTTTATCTATTGTAAGAACCTCACATCTTTTTATTTCTGCAGAATTCATGCCAAAAGGAAACAATATTATTATTGATAAAATAAGAAATGAAAAAACTATTTTTTTACTCATAAAACTCCAGAATTATTGAGAAGTTATAACCTTGATACTAAAATCAATACTCTCTTGAAAATTTTTTTCTGCATCGTTAAATTTTTTATTTTGCAAAAGAGCTTCACCTTTTTCTTTTTTTATCTGAGCTTGATTAAACCATAATATAGTGTCTTTCTGTGGATTTTCTTGTGAGATTTTGCAGGCTTCTCTTAATAATTCCTTTGATTTCTCATATTTGTGCAAAGCTTTGAATTCTTCAATATTTTCAGTCTTTTTTTCATTTCTTTCAATTTTATCAAGTGCGCGCAGTATAAGTCTGGTAGCAGAATAAATATTTTCTATTGATGCCGGATATTGTTTTTTATAGTAAAAATTTTTTGCTATTTTTTTCAAATTTTCACTTTGATTAAATAACAATAAAGATTCTTCATTATTAGCAGCTTTGATTTTTTCTTTTACCTCAAGGAATAATTTATCTAAATTATTCAACTCAGTTTCCGCTTTTTCTGATAAATTACTATTTTTTTCTTTTATATCTTTAGTTTTTTGCAGTAAATCCTGCAGATTGTTTATTAATTCATGAACAATTTTTATTTCATCAATAGCTAATTTATATTTTCGTTTTTCTATTAATAATATTTTTACTCGATTAAAATGCTGTTCAATTGAAATAAATTTTTTTTGAATATAATTCGGATAATTTTTAATTTTCAGTTTTATCTCAAGAATTTTTTCAATCTCAATTTTTAATTTTTCAAAATCCATTTCAGCTTTAGATTTTAAAGAATCAGCATCGTTGAAATTAATCCGATTTAATAAAATAATTGATAATTCTTCCATTCTTTTTATTTTTATTTCTGCTAAATTATACTTATCTTCATTAATCAATTTTTTCGCTTCATTAAATAAAATTAAGATATCATTTAAGATTTTTTTTATTTTAGTATCTTCACTTTGATTTGTTTTATTAAGATAATTTTCAATAAGAATTTCTATTTTTTTCAGTTTATTTTTTAATTCATTTTTTTTGATTGAATCAATTTGTATCTGGATATTGCTCCTGTTTTCAAGCCAGTTTTTTATTTCATCCATTAAAGAAATTGCTTTATTGATTTCTGAAAGCGCAAGATTGAACTTCCATTCATTAAAAAATGCAGCAGCGTTCTTTGCATGTAAAGTTGCAGAGGTAAACATCTTTTTTATTATCTGATTATCAATGTTTTTTAAATCATTTTCTATTTTTTGCAGTTCGTTTTTTAAAAAAACAAGCTTTGTCTCTACTTCATTTGCAGATATTGGTCTTTCCAAATTTCTATTTTCTGCAAAAATGCAGTTTGAAAAAATAAATATAAAGAAAATCATAAGAAAATATTTTATAAATAAATTCATATTTTATCTCCTAATATTAACAAATATTAAATCGGCAAAAATAATGCCAATAATTAATTATTTACTCAAGTTGACGGACTTTTTTATGCTAAAATTCCAAATTACAATTCCCAAATCCCAAATAAATTCCAATTTTCAAATTCAAAATGTCCAAAATTTATTATTTATCTGGAAGTGCCATGAATTGGCACAAATATAAATAATGAATTATTCCTATCAGAGAGATGAGATACAAGTATTTAATGTACTTTTAGGTACATTTTGCTCTTTAAGGTACAAAATCAACAGAAATTTCCCATCTTGCAAAAATTGCTATTTTTATAATTGCAATTGCTTGATTTACCAAGCTCGTAGAGACGCAAAATTTTGCGTCTCTACAAAAAAATACTATTTTGGGAAATTTCTGCAAAATCAATTTAATATTTTTGTTTTTTTTAAAAACTGGTATAATATAAATAGCTTATACTTAGTTCCCATGAATTAAAACAAAAGAGAACAAATTTTATATATAAAATTAATTATTATACTATAGATCCGGATGAAAAGTATACTATAGCTTCAGGTGCATTAGTCGTTCCTTTAGATACAAATTCTTCTTCACCTTTATTAAGTTATCAGCATGGAACAGTTTTTAGTAAAAACGAAGTTGCGAGTGTATATGGTTTTGACTTAATAAATGTAATTTCAACTTCAACAGGGTATATTACAATTATTCCGGATTATATTGGATATGGTGAATCTAAAGCTTATCATCCATATATTCATGCAAAAACATTAGCTTCAACAGTTATTGATATGATAAGAGCTTCAAAAACATTTTTAGCGAATAATAATATTAAATTTAATGATCAGCTTTTTCTTACAGGTTATTCAGAGGGCGGTTATGCAACAATGGCAGCTATTAAAGAGATTGAAGAAAATTTTCCTGATGAATTTAATGTTACAGGAGCAGCTCCAATTGCTGGTCCCTATGATGTTTTTTCAACAGCTCATGAAAAATTAAAAAATAATACTTATTCAAATCCAGCGCTTTTTGCTTTTTTCATATATTCATATAACAAAATATATAATTTAGGCAATTTGAATGAAATTTTGCAAACAGAATATGCAGATAAGCTTAATTCATTATTTGATGGAACACATGATATTGATTATATTAATAATCAGTTAACCACCAGCATTAATGATCTTTTTCAGGAATCCTTTTTGAATAAATTTCGCGGTGAAGATGACATGCAAATAAAAGAATTATTAAAGAAAAATAATATTTATGACTGGAAACCAAAAAATCATATTCGATTATACCACAGTACTGCTGATGATCTTGTTCCATATCAAAACTCACTTACAGCATATACATATTTTATAAATAATGGCGCTGATAAAGTTGAACTTATACCATTAGATTATGGTTCTCATTCTGAAGCCTTTTATCCAAGTCATTTGAAAGTCAAGGAATGGTTTGATTTATTGAGGATAGAAAATTAATAAACTTTATAAAACATCGCTTCTTTATAATTTTTTTGGGCAACTTTTTCCAATAAAAAATTTGAATTACTTTTAAACCATCTATTAATAGTTAATCCAGATATAAAAAACAAAATCATTTTATAAAATTTTCGCCGTGTTATTTTTTTTGTAATAAACATGCTTTTACTCCTGCCTTTCACCTTTTACTTTTCACCTTTTACCTTTTACAGTTACTCACGAATTTAACTCCATACCCCATTTATTTTATATCCGCATATTTTACATTTACCTTCTTTTGTTACCCAATTATAATAAACAAAATATCCAGTACGCTGTATAATTGTTTGATGACATCCCGGACAATATGTATTTTCTGCATCAAGCCCCGGCACATTGCCAACATAAACATATTTTAAACCGCTGTTAATTGCAATATCTCTGGCATTTAATAAAGTTGCAACCGGGGTAGGGGGGACATTCAGAAGCTGATACATAGGCCAGAAACGAGAAAAATGCATTGGGATATCATCGCCTAATTCTTTCACAATCCAATCGCACATTTTTTTTACAATTTTCATATCATCATTGTAATTTGTTACCAATAAATTTGTTATTTCAACAAAAACTTTTTCTTCTTTATAAATCAATAAAGCATCCAATACCGGCTTAAGCTTTGCTCCGCAAATATTTTGATAAAATTTTTCATCAAAAGCTTTAATATCGACATTTGCAGCATGAACAACTTTGCATAATTTGCGTAAAGGTTTTGGATTGATGTAACTTGCTGTTACAAGTATATTTTTTATTCCTCTTTCTTTTGCTAATACAGAAGTATCATAAGTGTATTCATAATAAATCATGGGTTCGGAATAAGTATAGGCTATTGTTTCACATCCTTCTCTAATAGCATTTTCAACAATATTTTTTGGAGCAAGATCGTAATTGCTGGTTTGATCCGGCGGAGTTTGCGATATTTCCCAATTTTGACAGAATTTACAATGAAGATTGCATCCTGCAGTAGCTATAGAATAAGCCCGTGCGCCAGGAAGAAAATGGAACATTGGTTTTTTTTCAACAGGATCATTGTGGACAGCGCATGGTTTACCATATACCATACTATATAATTTATTCCCAATATTAACTCTAACTTTGCAATCTCCGGTTGCTCCCTGCGGCAGCTTGCATTCTTTTGGACATAATTTACATTGTACTATTTTCCCTGAAGAAATCATTGTGAACTGCTTTCATTTGCTGACTCATAAAAAAGAGCTTCTTTAAAAGAAAGCTTCTTAATTAAAATTTTATCAATAACCTTTATTGTATCGGATTTATAACTTAAATTTATTCGGGATGTTTGAAATGGATATATGCGGTTAAAAACTACAACCACAGCTATTATAAGTACAAATAAAAAATAAATTATAAAAGTTTTAGAGCTTGTTCTTCTCATAAATACTTCCTCTAATACTTTTAACATTTTTAATGAAAAAAATCAATATTAAGTTTTCTGTTTTATAGTAATCCCGTTGCGTCATAAGTAAATGTTACCGAAATATAATTAAATATTAATTAATA
>CAYWFU010000100.1:0-9408 GCA_964457585.1 uncultured bacterium
CAGAAGTATACCATAAAAATATTTAAATTGTTACAGCTATTTCGTCGCAAGCCCTAACGTACTAATTCTGCCATACATCTCTCCTGAAGTTTTAATACTTTTATTTCTTATTATTATCAAACAGATGTTTAATTCTAGTTTCGAGGTCTTTTGTGAAATTAGACATGAATTGTGAAATAAGATAAAATTTTGGTGGGATATGATTCGATATTTGAACATCAATTTTTCTGAATTTCCCGCCCATTTCCGGGAATATCCAGCCAAATCCAACTCTATGAACTTCTTTAATAAATTCTGGAGTAATTAAAATTATACCATTATTATTTTTATCCAATACATAATCCCACGTTCTTTTGATACCTTCGATTTCTAAAGGAATCAATTTAGAACGTGGAATTATTCCAAAAGCAGTTTCTTTATAACTTGTTTCACCGATTTTCTTTGAGTTCATGAAGTTTTAATTTGTTTAAAACTCTTTCTACCATTTTCATTGTAGTTTCAGGATTTTCAGTTTTAGTTGTTCTGTAAATCATTTTTTTTTCAAATAAGTGTAGATAATCCTTTCGCACTTTACTTAAGCGAGAAGTTTTTTGATATTTCTTTAAAATTGTTTTTATTCGCTTGTTTAACATAGTTTTAAAATAACATAAAAAAATCAGGTAGTCAACTAAAACTAATTCCTACTTAATTTTTTTACATATCGGGGATGATTCAAATTTGTGGAAAAAAATAGGGGCCGTTGGTAACTTGGCAACTAACTATTAAAAAAAAGATATACGTAAGTAACGTTGATTCTTACGGTGCATAAATATCTACTAAAATAATGATAAAATTAAATGAAATTTTCATTAATATTTTCTAAAATATCTGAGAATAAGGAAAAATCCGTATTATATTAAAATTTTGACATATACTTATTTCCAATATATAATTTAACTATTCTAAACTTCATATTATTATCAAATTTAGCAAATAAATTAGAATAGTTATCAATCCATCGAATTGCAATTTTTAAAAAAAATAAAAATTATATATTTAAAAATTTGTGCTATAATTTAATTAATAGGATTTAAAATATTATGAGGTGACATTATGACAAGAATGTTAAAAAAGCATTTAACGAAGTTTCTAAACTTTCAGATATTGAACAAAATACAGTAGCGAGATGTTTATTAGAAGAAATCGAAGCTGAAAAAAAATGGGATAAGACATTTGCTGAATCTGAAAATATTCTCGAAAAACTTTCAGATGAAGCTATTCTTGCCCACAAGCAAGGGAAAACAAAACCTCTAGGATTGGATGACTTGTGAAATCAAGAACAACTGATAAATTTTGGGAATGTTATAACAAATTGCAATATCTCCACGTTTCATATTGGTTTACCATCCTCAATATTATATATATCTTCTTTGGAATTTTTCAGAAAATTAAAACTTTTACTTTGCATAATATATTTCAATAACTCTTTTGTTGTAATTTCTCCTATATATTTTATTGCTTCCATCAGTCCCTCCTAAACTCATATAACATTAAGTTTTTCATCCTTAAAAAATGTTTTCAACAACTTATCTGAAGTCAAAAAGATACAATTCCCACTTTTTAAAGTCAATGCAGATGCTAATTGTAACGAATCTAAAGTCCTTAATCCTTTTTTACCATAATTCATTAACAAATCTACCGCACTTTGAATAATATTGGAATCAAATTTTATCCATTGAAATTTTTCATAATCTTGTTGAAAACAAGAGATCACTTCTTTACCAATATCTTCGTTAATATTTCTTTCTCTTATCTTTTTCCAAATAGCGGAACGAAACTCTAAGATTGTAATATCCGATAAAAATATCTCTTCAATATCTGAAATAATATTTTTTACCACATTAGAATCTATTTCATCATGATATAACTTAATTAAACAAGATGAATCTAAAAATACTTTTTTCATACAGCATTCCTTCGTTCCTCAATAATAGCATCACTTAACGCACCCTTATAATTTTTTAATAATTCTCTTGATCTGGTAAATGAAAATTTATTTAAATCAATTTTTTTTAAAGTTCGTTTTTCAACATCTTCAAGAAAAGTAACTATAACATTAACTGATTTATGTGTTTTTATTTTTTTCTTTAATATTATTTTCCCATTTTTATAAATACCTTTAATTGCTAACATATTTTTCCCTTTCTAAAAATGTTTTGATTTTTTGTATATATATGGTTTATTAAGCAACCTTAGTATTCTCTACCATTACCTTATCAAATGTTTGAATTATAAGCTGGTTAACATCTGCTTTTAGAGAAACTCTTAATAGTTCAATTCCAACTAAATTTCCATCTTTATCATAATCCATAATTACATCGTTAGCTATTTCATCAGAGTTATCAATATCAGTTTCTTTTAAACGTATATATATAGCATCCGCCTCTTGTGAATGATGTATTCGCATTTTATTCCCCTTCTATATATTTTTGAATTTTATTTGTTAAATAAACTGTTATAAGTTTATTATTTTCTGTTATTACTCTAATAAGCTTATCTCTTACTATTTTTTGGTAAATTATGCGATTTTCTTTTACATGTACAACTTTATCAGGATTATTTAAAGCCATTTCTACCGATTCTTTTGGTATTTTTCTTTCAATCAATTGCAGTTTAATATGATCAGTCCAGATCCAATTTGTTGAAATCATTTTACAACAATACCTCTTTTGAGATTTTATTAAATTTAAACATAAAATATTATATATCAAATTTTTATTATTTTCAACTGTAGTCAAATTGTAGTCAACCTATAAGAAATTAGCGGAATTAACAGAAATAGCAAGAATATAGATCAGATTGTAGTCAAACTATACGAATTTATATAAAATAATATAGTAATTGGTTGTTAAATAACACTCTCTCTATTATAAATATAATTTTTATTATTCATAAAACCAATCTACTCCATAAACTTTTCCTAATGTACCTATTTTAAAAAAATTTTTATCACTGTGTAGTTCTTTATTTTCAAGAAGATCATAAAAAAACAGTGAAAGAACTGAGTCTTCACTTTTATAACAGATAATATATTTTAATTCCTGCGATGAACTTTCAAGTATCCTGAAATTAGAAGTTATTGGGACTAAATTGGTAGATTTGTTAGTATTAAAATCATAATAAGACAAAAAATTATAAATTAATTTATTATTATCAAACCATTCAATATTTGTGAATTGGCAATTATTGGAAATTATTTTAACAGATTTTTTTTCTTTTAAGTTATAAATATATAAATTTTGTTTAATACAAAAAGCAAAAAGATTTCCATCTGTTGAGATTTTTGATTCATACGATTCTATCCATCCTCCCACATAAACTTCAAATTTATCTGTTTTGCCTGAAAATAAATCAATTTTATATACTCTGGGCAATAACAGGTGCCATCCTTATTTTGGCATTTACCATCATTTTCAGAACCACCGCGTGTAATAAAATAAACCTCCTTAGTAATATAGTTATACTGATAAGCATGGTTTGAACCTGTGGATGTTGAAGCTGTATATTCAACAAAGTCATCTTGAACAAAATTTTGTTTAAATATTATTTTATTTTTTTCTGGAGAATAAATTATTATTTCAACTTTATGTTCATCAATTTTTTTTGCTAAAAAGAGATATATATGTTTATTTTTTGGTTTAATTCTATTTTTTTCAATCTGGCGAGAATATCCGGATTCAATAAAGCATCCAATTATAAATAGTACTAAAATTAATTTTAACTTCTTCATTAATACTCCAAAAATTTATTCGGTTAGTTATAATTGATGATTAAAAATTAAGGGTGGGATTGTCTAAAAATTTGTTGTTTAATTAATTGTATTTAGATAAACTTGCTTCTAAATGTTGTTGTGAAGATAACTGTTTTTCTAAATCAAGATTAAAGCATTCAATAAATTTTTCATAATCAATTTCATTCTTAAAAGTTATTATTCCATAAAATCTTTTATATGGTATTTGTGTAAAATAATATACTAAATATTCATATCCATTAAAAAAAATACTGGTTATTATCAATATATCGGCTTTTTGAGTGTTATTTTCTTCTTTCATTTTAAAATTATCTTTTAAATTTTCAGATAATTTATTTTTTAATTTTTCTGAATAATTAAAAGAAATATCATCTTTTTCTACTTCATTAAAAACATAATAAGAATATTTTTTATAATTAATACTATTTTCTTTTGTATTAACAATCTTAATATCCATAATTAATAATATTAAAATTAAATATTTTATTTTCATATATCACCTATTATGTTTAATTAATCTTTTTTATTCTTAAAATATTTATCGGTAAATAATTTTAAAAATTTAATATTTTTCATTTTTAAATTAATATTTATTTAAGTTCTGGAATATAGTTCAAACATTGTTCATTATGGGGATGGGTTTTAATTTAAATATAATAAGTGGTCAGACGCATTTGAGTCTTGCGTGAAAATTATTTTTGTTTTATCCATTCACCTGTTCGAATTTTTTTTCTTATTTCTCTTTTTACTTTTTCAATTAATTCATTGCCGGGTAATTCATTATCGGAACTTAAATCACTGAAATATTTTTTACATTTTTCGCAATAAAGTGCGCACACATAAGGGTTTCTTTCACTTTTCGGAATTAATTCCATATTGCAATCTGGACAAAAACATCCTAAATTGCATATTTCATTAAATGCAAATTTCCATCTCCATTTAACTCCAAAAAAAATGTCTTCACTATAGTTGTAATTTAGAAAAGATTCGATGATTCCTTTTTTTAAATTAAACAAATTTGATCTTTTAAGTAAATATATTATTAGAATTAACAAAAATAAAATAGAAACGTAAATAACATACCATGATATTTCAGCAGTAGATTTTAAGTGTTCCAAAAATTTAATGATTAAATTGTAAATCCATTTAAAATTATTAAAGACATATTTTTTGTATGGTTCAATGAAAAATATTAATACTATACTTACGATAACTGACGCAATGACACCATTCCTAATACTTAAAAAATTTTTTTTATTCATACTTACCTCAATTAACAAAAAGATTAACGAAGGTTTTTTAGAATATTTATATGGTTTTACTTATCTATTTGTACAGATTTATATTTCGTTTTCAGACTATTATAAAAGCGTATCAGTCGCAAAGTCAATCATAAAAAATCTAATAATTTGTTATAAAAAATATCTTGACTTTCTATAATTTTTGTTATTAAATAAATTTCGTAATTTTTATTTTTCCTATACATAAATAATTATTGTTGCTGAAATTGTAAGAATGCATGTTCTTATTAACAATTTCTGCAGAGATGACTAATAAATTAGGACAAAAAAGTTTCATGAAAAATAACTCAGATATAAATATAAAAATAAGTTTGTGGTTATTAGGTATTATAATTTTTATTGGAAATGTGCAAGCAGAAAATATAGCTCCTTTAGGTGAAGCAAAAGCAAGTTCATCCTATTCTTCATCTTTAGCAAATAAAGTTAATGATAATTCCGAAGTTTACCCTGACAATACATGGATTTCTGCAAGTAATATAAAACCTCCTCATTGGATTTATATTATTTGGACTAAACCATATAAAATAAATAAGGTGTCCATTGCTTATTATCCTTCTTATGGATTGCAAGCAGTAGATTTCCAAATTCAAACACTAAAGGGTAAGGGTAACCCTGATAAGGATGAAGATTGGGAAACTCAAATAGGAGTGACAGATAATACAAGTCAAATAACTAATCACAAATTAGATGATGTAATTACTCAAGGAATCAGATTATATATTACAAGACCGACAACTATGTCTGGTGGCGATTATGATATGGTGCGTATAATGGAAATGCGGGTTGATGGGACAACTGACCTTACTCCTTCAGGAATATTAGAAAAATCAAAGATGTACTTTGAATGGGAAGGTAAAGGGGAATATCGGTTGATAGTGGGTGTTCTCCCGAATAAGCTAGAAGGAAATAGAAAGTTTGATGAAATGCCTGCAAAGATTCAAATAGATTTTCAAAAATTATTTTCTGTATCGCTCATTCCAGATTTATCATCAATACAAGTAATTAGGTATAATTCTGATGGGAAACCTATCAAACAAGGTGCTTTTAAAGGACTTGATGTTTATGACATTGCGTACCGTTGGGACGATTTTAGTCATCGTAAAACAAATTTTTATTATCATCGTCGTGGTAATGGATATATAGGGGACATGATTTGGAACCATACTCAGATAGATGACCAACCTTCTTATTACGCAATATATCTTAATTTTGTAAAAAAAGGAGAAAAAACGTCTTTGGGGCCTATGCCGATAATAGGTGATGGTGATGCCATATATGATTCAGATGCACCTATTTATGGGGGACTGCATCTTAAAGTAGAGATAGTTGACTGGGATAATGATGGTTTATTAGATTTATTATTAGGTGATACTCCCGGATATCTACAGTGGTACCGCAATATCGGTACTAAAAACAAACCCCATTTTGAAGAAGCAATTTTTCTAAATGTTGATGGAAAAACTTTTAAAGAGCCTTATTGTCCTGCTTTTTGTGCTAGTGATTGGGATGATGATGGCGATTTAGACTTAATTTATGGTAAAGAACCCGGAGGAGAAGTATTTTATATAGAAAATATTGGTACTCGCGCAGAACCATATTTGGTTTCAAAAGGACGAATAATTTGTGATAATAAACCATTAAAAACACCGGGTAACCCATTTTTTGATAAATCTGACCCATCTGATGCTTGGGGTGGAAGTGAATATATGTGCACACCTGTAGTTGTGGATTGGGATGGAGATGGAGATAAGGATCTACTTCTTGGAAGTTACAGCGGGGGACAGGTGTATTTATGTGATAATACACGAAATAGCAAAGGACTTCCAGTACTTACCTGGTGTGGTTTTTTAAAAGATGTCGATAATAACATAATAGATTCTAACATTGCTGCTTCTCCAGAGATAGCAGATTTTGATGATGATGGGGATCTGGATATGATTCTAGGTGGAGCTGACTGGACATCTACGGGTGGAGCACAACCTCCAGAGATATCCAATAACTTAATATATTATGAAAATGTTGGTTCTCGCAACAAGCCTAAATTAAGTCGGCGTCTGTTTCCTGATAAACTTGAAGGAAAAGGGATTGAACAGGTTGCTGTACCTAGTGTAGGGGATATTGATAATGATGGAGACCTTGATCTTATTATAAGTACTTTTAACGATATTCAGGTATATACTAATGTAGGAAATAGTAAAAAACCATATTTTTATTCCGAAGGACAATTAAAAGCAGGATGGAATCCAGTCAAGTTTGGAGCTTTTTCATGCACTCCATTTGATATTGATAATGATGGCGATTTAGACATAATTGCAAGTGATTGTGGTAAGTTCAGATTACTGGAAAAAGTGGACAATTTAAATCCCCCAAAATATCGTGATATAGGTTTTCTTAAGTTCGATGAAAAAGAATTCAGGTATGTATTTCCACTGGGGGATGCTGAATTATTTTCTTCTGCCCAGGATCTGGATAAAGATGGTCGGATAGATTTGTTATATGGAACAGGGGAAGGAAATGTCTGGTTTTGTAAAAATATGGGTATGAAAAATGGTAAAGTAGAACTTGCTAAACCTCGCATTTTGATGCTTGAAGAAGGGAACCCAGTGAAAGTAGGCCATTATAAACCAATAGAAAAAGCAACAAATTTTCGTACTCATTCAGGTGATAGAGCTGACCCGGGGATTGGAGATTTTGATGGAGATGATGATATGGATTTAATGGTCAGTGATGCTTATGGTGGGTTGACTTATTTTGAGAATGTAGGAGGAAATAAAAATCCGATATTTAAGTCTGGCTGTATTATAAAAAAGGAAGATAATATACGTCTACTTCATGAAGTAGTTGACTGGGATGGAGATGGAAAACCTGATTTGATTCTTTGTCAATCAGATGTTCTATTCTGGAAAAATGTTAGTAAGGGGAATATCCCTGAATTTATTCAGATTGGCGGAAGTCTTACAAAAGGTCAGTACATTCCTTATCCAAATGCATATGCTTTGGATTGGAATGGAGATGGAGATCAAGACTTGATTGTTGCTAATTCTTATATGCTTATATATTATTTTGAACGAAGTTATATAAATGATACTGCTTTGATATTTGGCAAAATTTTAGAAGTTGGGGAAAAGAAAAAAAAATAAAAATATTAATAACATTCATGATTTTGTCAAATTATAACAAATTTAAAAATAGTGTAAATTAAAAAAATGTTGGATAAAACTTTTATACATAAATTTTGCTTAGAATAATTAAACGTTGCAATATAACTTCGGACAAAATAATTAATGTAAACATTTAAGGGAAGCTCTTTAAATGTTATGTTGTTTGATTAAAGAGACCCTTACCCTAATTTATTGGACAAGTATTGAACGAAAATTAAAATATAAACCATTAAATTAGGAGGAAAAAATGAAAGAAATAAAAAAGCATAATGATAAATTTGAAAGAGAAGTGATAAAATTAACAAAAAATAACAACAAAAATAAATCTGCGATAGCACAAGATTTAGGAATTAAATAATTTTACATATTGCAATTAAATTCTAGGCTTACAAATAAAATCTATAACTTTTGTTTTGAAAAAATCATGTGAATGTTCCGGTAGAATAACAATAGCGGTATCAGCTCCCCTTGCAGTGCCCCCAACAGCTATTATTTCTCTGCCATAAGGAATTAAACCTGCATCAAGAGCCATGACAGCCACTTCAACAGCAACTTTTGTTCCCTGCCCAAAAATTCTAAATGTATTTGAAATTATTTCAGCAGTGCTCCATCCTCCGCCAGCTTTGCTTATAGCTCTGTCAATTCCTCGAAAAAGATGAGTTGAAGTAAATATCCTGACACCTTCTTTAGTCAAAGTTTTTCTTGTTTCCTGCATCATTTCATCTTCTCCTGGTTTTACAAAACCAACCTGATGGGTTACACACACAATATTTTTTCCAGTATTAAGAAACTCCTTTATTGTTTCACCTGTATTAGATGCGATTACAATATCATTAATATTCAATTCTTTTGCTTTTTCAAGTACTAAATGTGCGGTTTTTCGCGTATTTTCCTTGCCCGGTTTGTCCCAAAGTATCATAATTTAGCTCCTATAAAAAGAAGCAATGAGTACCTAGTACTACAGCGCTATAGCACGATAGAGCGACAGTTCTTTATTCATCGCACTATAGCACTATAGCACTCTCGCACTCTCGATCTTTCTATCGCACTGTCGCACTGTCATACTGTAGCGCTATAGTACTAGCCCTTATTCAAGTATGATTTTTAAGATTGGATGAAAAAAAATCTTGAAATGCCCGATTTTATTGGTTAAAAT
>CAYWFU010000101.1:0-9336 GCA_964457585.1 uncultured bacterium
TCTTCTTATATTATTTAATTTTATTTGTTTTTTTTATCTTGGGAAATTTCTGAATTATACATGCAGGTAAAGGAACAAGTTTTTATTGGGAAAATATGAAATAAGGTTTTAAGGTGATCATATTTCCGTAGAAACAGAAATTAAGAAATCCTTAATTACATTCCTTGAACATGCCTCAGGTGCCTTTCAAAAAAAAGTCTAAAATAGTTTTCAGTTTTTTTATTGTAATTTTTCCGTTTCAGTGCAGTTTGCTTATAAAATATCTGCGCTACATACTTTATACCTAATATATCCAGAAGTTTTAAGAAATCATCAAAATCCCCTCTATTAAGAACAGCCTCAACAATACTTTCTTCGCTTAAATTATCAATATTTTTTACATGCCATAATAAGTAGGGTTTTGTTTTAATTATATCTACAAGAAACTTATTTTTCATTGTATTTCCATTGACTGTAAGTCAATTTTTATAATAACATAATTCAGAGTATTATTCAAGTATTATATATTTGACAACCACAATATTATAATATAGAATATTTTTTAAAGAGGAAAATATTTTATGCTTTATATGGGAAAAAATAATCAAATTGAATTTATCGATATTAATAATATATTTTTTTCTGCTCTACTATACAGAATAGTTGCAGTTATATTGGGAATGCTTACTCTTCCGATAAGACATAAACTTCTATTATGGATAATTGAATCATTTCAAATTGTTTCTTATCCATGGTGTTATATTTACATCTTCTGACGCAAATACATGGATTTCGCAAACTTCAGGAATCAGTGATCATCTGCAAGGGATAGTATTTCATGTAATGCTATGAATTTAGATATACCTGGTATAAATAGTGTCAATGGTGCTACATATGGTAACAATGTTTTTGTTATTGTAGGTGATGCTGGTGCAATTTTTACTTCCATTGATGGAAATATTTGGGACAAAAAAGATTCAGGAACTACCAAAAATCCTCATTACTTCCTAATTATTGAAAAAAAGAACTTTTTTTCTCAAATTATTTTTACATAAAAATTTCCATTCAAAATAATGTAATATTTTTATCGAAATAAATTGAGAGGGAAGATATGTAAATTTAATCATTCTATTTTCAAATTTTCTTAAATATATGTCACATTTCGATATTCATACTTTGCTTTTGGTAAATTTTACTACTATGGTAAATAACACCATCTAATACAGTAAGCAATTTTATATTTCCTCCCATGAATAATATTAATAACCAATTGATATTATTAATATTATACTTATTTCATATTACTATTTTCCTTCTGGCACGTCATATGCATTACTATATTTCATAGTTTGATCTAGTCAAAAAATAAATATAGCTGTTGAGATAGTCACTATAATAAATATTACAAAAGGAGGGCTAAAAAATGTTAGCAGAAACTAAAATAATAAGAGAAAGTTCATTTGGAATAAATATCGATGTCTGCCATTATGAAATGTTAAAAAATGTACTTGATAACGGAATTGAAGAAACACTAGAAAAAACAATCGTAGATATTATTGATTGCTTGCATTGTGTTAATGATAGACGATTTGTAGAAGTTCTAATGCATCTGGTTACATTTAAAAGAGAGGTCAAGTGGTATAACGATTCGAGATATTTTATTGGATGGAAAGAAATAGGTGCTCCAATACGTCTAGCGGCTGTTAAAGCGTTAGGAAATATTGGTGATACAAAGGCGTTGTGCGTTCTTTATGGAGCCCTCAAAGACGTAGGGGACAGGAATAATGAAAATGGAGAACCTCGATGGCATGTTTACCGTAATGGGGATGATATAAGGAAAGAAGCCCAATTGTCTATCAAGAAACTTCAAATGAATCTGATTAGAAAAGGCATTAGTAATAATTTGTGTAATGTAAATTAATGAAAAGGTTAAAAACCGTTTGAACGGTAATTGAAAATCTTTAATTAAAGGAGAAGTAAATGACAAAAAAGAAGAATTATATTTTGTGGTTTAATGAGATTACTATGGAACAGGTTAATTTGGTTGGAGGAAAGAATACGTCTCTTGGTATGCTTTATACTGCTTTTAAAAAAAACGGGATTAAGGTTCCTAACGGATTTGCAATAACTTCACATGCGTTTAGAGATATACTTAAAAACTCAGAGGTCGATATATTTATTAAAAATCAGTTAAAAGAGCTAAAGCCTTCAAATATTGAAAAACTGCAAATAGTTGGTCGAATAATTCGGGAAAAAATATTATCCATCGATATCCCTTTGGAATTAATTAAAGAGATTGCCGATGCGTATAAAGACTTATGTGCTGAGTATGGAAATAATGTCGACGTGGCTGTTAGAAGTAGTGCTACTTTAGAGGATTTAGAGGATGCCAGCTTTGCTGGACAACAAGATACTTATCTTAATGTAAGGGGGATAAAAGAAGTTATAGATAAATTTAAACATTGCCTGGCTTCACTATATACTGATAGAGCTATAAGTTATCGTACAGATAGAGGCTTTGATGATTTGGATGTATCAATTTCGGTCGGAGTGCAAAAAATGGTTCGATCTGATATGGCATGTTCAGGAATAATGTTCACGATTGATACGGAATCCGGTTTCAAAGATGTAGTAATTATCAATGCTTCTTATGGTCTTGGCGAAAGTATTGTTGAAGGAGGAATAAATCCTGACGAATATATTGTTTATAAAAATAGAGGGTTCAGCCCGATAATTAAACGACAAATTGGCTCTAAGGAAAATAAAAAAATTTATGCTACAGGCAATAAAACCGGTATTATGTCTGTTCCAGTTAATGAAAACGATCGAGACAGATTTGTTTTGCAGGATCACGAAATCCATCATTTGGTAAACATTGCTTGTAATATTGAAAAACTTTATGGGCGCCCTATGGATATAGAGTGGGCAAAGGATGGAATCACCGAAGAATTCTTTATTGTTCAGGCACGCCCTGAAACGGTTTGCTCTAATAAACAGAAAAATGTTGAAGAGCGTTTTGTCTTAAAGAAAAAAGGCAAAGTCCTTATACAGGGACAAGCTATTGGACAAAAGATAGGCACTGGTAAGGTTAAACTAATAGAAAAATTTTCTAATATTATGGACTTCCAACAGGGAGATATTTTAGTTACCGATATGACAACCCCTTCATGGGAACCGATTATGAAAATTGCCGGAGGCATTGTAACAAACAAAGGCAGTAGAACATGCCATACTGCAATAGTAGGCAGGGAACTTGGTCTTCCTGTGATTGTTGGAACTGAGAATGCTACAAAAATTTTAAATGATGGTCAAAAAATCACTGTTTGCTGTGCTGAAGGTCATGTTGGTAATGTTTATGACAAAATTTTAGATTATGAAATAGAAACCCAAAACGTTGATAATCTAACAGTGCCTGAAAATACTAAAATCATGTTGAATCTTGGAAGTCCTGGCGAAGCTTTTCGATACTCAAAATATCCGAATGCTGGTGTTGGATTGGCACGCATAGAATTCATTATTACAAACGCAATAAAAACCCATCCTAATGCGCTAATTCATTTTGATGAGCTGGATATAGACACCAAGGATAAAATAACCAAAGTTACAAAAGGCTATGATGACAAGAAAAAATGTTATATTGATAAACTAGCTGAAGGAGTTGCCCAGATAGCAGCACCGTTCTATCCTAAAGATGTTATTGTAAGAATGAGTGATTTTAAATCCAACGAATATGAAGATCTGATAGGGGGACACCTTTACGAAAAAAGTGAAAGTAATCCTATGATAGGATTCCGCGGAGCTTCCAGATATCTCCATCCCGATTTTTATGAGGCGTTTGCTTTAGAATGCATGGCTATGAATAAGGTTAGGAATGAGATGGGTTTCAAAAACGTAAAACTGATGATCCCTTTTTGCAGGACGATTGAAGAAGGTAAAAAGGTCATTGATTTGATGCGTAATTTTGGATTACGTCAAGGAGAAAATGGGCTTGAAATATATATGATGGTTGAATTGCCCAGTAATGTTATTTTACTTGATCAGTTTGCTGATATCTTTGATGGATTTTCCATAGGGTCGAATGATTTAACACAATTGATTTTAGGTCTGGATCGTGATTCTGAAAAAGTTGCGAATCTATTTGATGAAACAAATCAAGCTGTAAAGATAATGATAAAGGATGCGATTGTAAAAGCAAAGAGAAAGGGTAAAAAAATTGGAATATGCGGTCAAGCTCCAAGCGATTATCCGGAATTCTCAGAATTCCTTATTGAGTGCGGTATTGATAGTATTTCTCTAAATCCGGATACGGTAATTAAAAGTACTAAAAGAATAGTAGAATATGAAAAATCAAAAAGGTTAAACATATCAACAGACTGCTACCATGATAGAAAAAAGGAAGCAGCTTAAAGGAGGTAAAGACCATGAAAAGATGTCAAATTTGTAAATGTCATGTTATGGATGAAATGGTAATAAAAAGTGAAAATTTTGAATACGTGTGTAATGACTGTATTAAGATAAAGGAAGAGATAGAAAGTTTAAATGAACCAAAAATAATAAGAATAAATGAGGAATTCAAAAAAGAAATATTTTCAAATGCTGCTTGATGGTATTTAATCAGTTATTTTGGATGATAAAATTGTCACCATCTTCAAGTTGTAGGCTATAGTAAGAAATTGCTATGGCCTTTTTTTATATTCATATATGTTCTGCTTGTCAACAGGAACATCACATTTTACTTGTGGTTGATATTACCATTGTGGTATAAATTACCATATAAGTAAAATACTTTAATCTATTATGTCAGAACCCTCATGATATATTGATAATACAATATAATTTGTTCTGTGCATTTCTGGCAAGTAAGTTGCAAATAGTTTTAAAAGAGAAAAATTTTTAAGTTTAACTCTACTTCTTTACAGGGAGGAATGTCATGCGGCAGATTAAATTAGAGGAAGTAAATTTCAACAATATTTTTAAGCATTATACAGATAGAAAAAAGGTTATATCTAATATCAGGACTGACTTGCATAAAATCATTCAAGTTTCTGATGCGAAGGCAGGGCTTTTTACACTATATAATATCTTTGAGCATAAGTTCCTGCCGGAACTTTTTATTGATCAAAATAATAACTTAATTCAGCATAGTTATAATGCCATTTCCGAACCTTTCTTCCCTTTTGAAAGATGCACAACTATAAAAGATTTTACAAACATTTCTACAATTTTTAAAACCTTTATTGATTTATATGAAGCAAATATAATATTTTATTTCCCCATAATAATAAAACAAATAAAACATGAGATAAAAATTGGGGAGATAGTTTTATTTCTTAATAATGATAGTATTCCAGCAGAAAAAGAAGAAGCCCTCAAGTTACATTTAAATAATTTTTTTCTTACTGTAAGAACATATTATTATCATGCGAGAATGGTCAGGAAGACCAGGCAGTTAACCACATTAGTAGATTTTTCAAAATATATCGAGACAATAGCTAAAAAGGAAGATATCCTTAAAGCTATTGAACAAATAGGACTTGAAGGATTTAAAAAAATTTACCATTCCACTCCCGGTTTTCTTATCAGATTAATAGAAGGAAATAAATTAGTAGCTTATGAACTTAAAAAGGAACTTTCTTTTATTCCTAAATCCATAAGCATTAATGAGCCTTTATTCAAAGAAGTATTGGATACTAAACAATCAATGGTTATTGATAATCCCAAAAGTAATCCGGATTTTAGGAGATTAATGGAGTTATATAAAGAAAACAAAGAATATAATCAATTTCAGACTAGTCTGAGTGCCATGATTATAACTCCCTTCTTGTTAAATAATACTCCAAGAGGAGTATTTATTATTTATAAAAAAGATGGAGCAGTTGGAACATCAGAAAAGTTATTCTTTGATGATTTAGCGGTAATAACTTCTCTAGCATATAAAAATTTAGAGTCCTATGAAAAAGCGGAAAAAAGAGAAGAGGAAAAAATAAAACGATTGAAATTACTGCATGAGTTAACCAGAGACATTATTTCGGAACCTGATATAAAAAAATTATTGGAAGCTATTTTAACCAGCGGCTTAAGATTAGTAAGGGCTAGAAGCGGAAATATTAGAATATTTGATAGAGAGCAGAATATTTTAAAAAAAGTAGTTAGTTCAAAAGACCCCCTGGATGTTGGGATTCCTATTATGAAGACGATGCAGGGTATTTGTGGAAAGGTTGTAAAAACCGGAATAGCTGTGAATGAGACTGATACTTATCAATTGGATTATTGGAGAGAATTATTGATAGAACACATGGGAAAAGAAGTAGTCAAACAATTGATTAAAGAAGGTAAATTGATGCGTTCGGAAATTTCTGCTCCTTTGAAAGTCGGTAACGAAATAATAGGAACAATTGATGCACATAAACTTGAAGTGGGAGGTTTTACAAATGAAGACTTGGAAATTTTTAAAGATTTAGCCATTCTGTCTGCTATTGTGTTAAAAAGACAAGAATTACAGGACCGCCTGAATATGGTGAGAGGAATAGCGAATAGTTATTCGGACATATCAAACATAGATTTATCAAAGATATTAAGTGATTTTCTTAGGATGAGCTTAAAAGTTATTAGCGTATCTAAAGGAGCTATTGCGTTGGTGGAGACTGTAGAAGGCAAAGAAAAATTAAAATTTTTGACTGTAGAAAATATTGCAGGTCTCAAAAAAGATGATTTCAGAGAAATAGGTGAAGGAATTATGGGAAAAGCCGCAAAAGAATTGATAGAGATGAAAGTAGATGACGTTACGGAATATTTTGGTCATATTATAGTTGATCCTATGATAAAATCAGAATGTGTTGCGCCTCTAATATTTGACGGAAAGCTTAAAGGTAATTTAATGGTAGCATCCTCTGTGTCAAAAAGATTTAGTGAAGATGATAAAGAACTTTTAAAGATCATTGCCAACCATATTGCCATTTTAATCCATAACATCCAATTAATCAAAGAAAAAGAGGAACATTACCGGAGAATGCAGACAGAAACCATCCAAAATATGGTGAATCTGTCTGGAATGATGGCACATCAGATTAATAACCCCCTTGGTTCTATCCAAGTTAATATATCCGTCCTTAAAGATAAAATAAAGGCTGGCAACAATGATATTCAAGATAATATTAATACTATTATGCGGGGAATAGGTTCCGCCAGCCAAGTTATTAAGAAGATAAAAGCTTTTACTCACAAGGCTGGTACTGAGATGAGAGAGTATAATATTCATAAGGTTATAGATGAGACCGTTGATTTTATTAAAGGGATTAGACTCAGGGAAAAAAATATAACCGTAGCCACAGATTATAATGAAAATATTTTTACTCTGAGGTTTGATCGTTTTCAAATGATACAAGTGTTTTTAAACCTTATCAATAATGCCTATGATGCCATGAGAGGAAAAGGAGGCTGTCTTTGTATTAGCACCAAGAAAGTCAATCATACAGTTGAGATATGTTTTGATGATAAGGGAATTGGGATACCAGAAGCTAATAGGAATAATATTTTTAGGTCATTTTATACCACAAAAAAAGGAAGAGGAACGGGGTTAGGTTTGGCTATAAGTAAGAGATTGGTGGAAAACCATGGTGGTAGAATATCTTTTGAGAGTGAAGAGGGGGTCGGCACCAAGTTTATTATTAGACTGCCATTTGAGGGAAAGGAGCTAAAAGATGGAATACCCAAGACAAATCCGCGTGCTGGTGATAGATGATGAGAGAGAGGCTTTTTCCAATGGATTAGTTAGCAAACTGAAATTTTATAAGTTTTACGCAGAGGATGCTATTACTGGTGAAGAAGGTTTAGAGAAGATTAAAACGAGCGCAGATGCAGGAACTCCGTTTAACGTTGTTATTTGTGACCTAATGATGCCGCCGGGTATTGATGGCGATGAGGTTTTAGAGAAAGCCCTTAAACTTGATTCAAATCTCTGTTTTATTATGTTGACCGGTTTCGGCGATGTTGAAAGTGCCGTGGCCGCTATGAAAAAAGGGGCTTATTATTACTTTGGAAAACCACTTGGCTCAGAGGACGGTTTAACTGGAGACGAGGCTTTTGAGAGATTATTCCAAACAGTTAAACGAGGGGTTATTGAAAAGGAACTCAGAAAAATTAGAAAAAAAGTGTTAAGCAGTTTAGACCTGAACTATATATTTGATTCCATTATGGAAGCGGTAGAAATTATTTTTAATCCAGGAGAATACTGTTTAGTAATTATTGAGAAAGATGAAAAAGAACTGCTCATTAAAAAACATAAAGGACTTAAGAATTTAAATACAAGTCTTGATAGGGGATTTATAAAAAAAGTAATAAATGATAAACAATCATTATTAATAAAAGATATTGAAAAAGAAAAAGTTGATGATAAGAAAATATTACCTTTGAAGGATGGGTCAAAATCCCTAATAGCAGTACCATTATCAATATTTAATGATCTGTATGGTTTACTTGAAGTTGAAGGCTCTGAAATAAATAATTTTTCAGAATTTGATTTGAATATTTTGTCAGATTTCGGAAATGAAGCTGCTATTGCTATTTTTAACAGTAAACAATATAAAAAGATAGAAAAACAAAGTGAAAAAATAGAAAAACAAAAAAATGAACTTATTGAACTTTATGAAGATTATATAAAATCATTTAACAGCATATCTCACCAAATGAAACATCCTCTATATGTAATCCAACTGGCGGTTTCTTCATTATTGGATGGTCTTGAAACCAAATCATATTCAACTATAAAAGAAAAATTAGAAACTATTTACAAGCATTCCGATTTAGCGGTAGATATGGTAAAGAAAACACTTCTGAATTATAAAGATGAGAAAGTATCTATTAAATTATCAGGAATTTTTATACGGCTAAAGACTTTATTTGCAGAGAATAAAAACATTTCCTGGCCTGAAGAAAAAAAGTTAGAAATAGAACTTAACTGCAAACCGAATCAGATTGAATTTGTTATCCAAAACTTAATTTCCAATGCTTTGAAAGCTGTAAGTGACAAAAATGATGGTGAGGTAAAAATAGATTTGCCGTTAGATAAAAACTCCAATCATCTTGATATTACTATTGAAGATAACGGAAAAGGTATAGAGGAAAAAAATAAGGGACTTATATTCAAAGAAATATTTACCACCAAAGGTGAGAGTGAGCAGATTGGTTCAGGGTTAGGATTATTCTTAAGTAAAAGTTTTATTAAGGGACATGGTGGTGAGATAGATTTTGAAAGTCAAGAAAATGTTGGGACGAAGTTCATGATAACTCTCCCCCTTGGGGTACAGACTGGGTCAAATCAATTTCGGAATTTTTTTAAAAAACGATATTAAAAAGTAG
>CAYWFU010000102.1:0-8499 GCA_964457585.1 uncultured bacterium
TTTATTCAAATATTTCCTTCATCGGCTTCTGCCATGCTTTTTTAAGAGTATTAATATCGTATGATAATATTTCATTTTTTGCTGATTTAATATTTAATGTTTTATCTTTTAACACTCTGCCTAAACATGCAAAGGGAAGGTTTTTTAAAATGTTTTCCACATATTTCTTTTTATTCGGCTGGACTTCAATTAAAAATCTTGAACAGGATTCAGAAAATAAAATTTCATTAATTTTATTTAAATTTGCTGGCCGCGGGATACTGAAAATATCAATCTCTGCGCCACAATCTCCGCCGAAACACATTTCAAGAAGGCTGACAGATAATCCCCCCTCACTCAGGTCATGGCAGGAAACAGCGAATCCATTGGATATGATTTTATGGATACTATTAAATATTTTTAATGCGGTTTTGGGATTTACAATTGGGACAGAAGAACCTAGCTCACCATGTATATCGTAATATATCGAACCGCCCAATTCTTTAAGTGTTTCACCGATTATATAAATTAAATTACCTTCTTTTTTAAAATCGCTGCTTATTGTTTTGGTAATATTATAAACTGGAGCAAAGGCTGAGATGCATAAAACAGGCGGGATGGTTATTGTTCTTTTATCAGGATATTTATATGTACTGCTCAAACTATCTTTCCCTGAAACAAATGGCATTTTCCATTCGCAGGATATTTCATATGCTGCATCTGCCATTCTGTCGAGCTGTCCGATAATTTTCTCGTCAGGAACACCGGTAATAAAATTATCTATTAAAACTATATGTTTTGGATTAACACCAGCAGCAACCAGATTGCGGACAGCTTCATCAATTGCTGCGCATGCGCCATGATAAGGATCAATTAAATTATAAACTGGATTAAATCCATGTGATATTGCGATCCCTTTTTTACTGCCTAAAATAATTTCCTGGATTGAAGCATTATTCGGTCCATCCAGATTAATGCCGGAATAAGGATTAAGCGCTAATCCTCCCTGCACTTCATGGTCATAGAGTCTGATAATCGGCTCTTTGCTGCATACATTGCCGTGAGCTAATATTTTTTTCAATAATGAAACAGAAATTTTTTCAGATAAATCAGGTTCATTTGCTTTTTCAGATACCCATGTTCCATAAATAGTGCTATCAGGCAGACCATCATGCAAAAATTCCATATCAATATCACAGATTAATTTATCTTCGTAAAAAATTTTTAATTTTTTATCATCAGTAAAATGCCCTAATATTGTGGATTCAACATTGTAATCATTAAAGATTTTTTTAACAGCATTGTAATCATGAGAAGATATAGCAAGCACCATACGCTCCTGGGATTCTGATATCCATATTTCCCATGGTGAAAGTCCGGAATATTTCAGTGGAGCTTTTTCAAGATGTATTTCAGCGCCTAGGTCTTTTGCTATTTCTCCAACAGCAGATGAAAATCCTCCTGCTCCGCAGTCTGTAAGCGCATGAATATAGTTTTTATCACGTACTTTTAATACAGCTTCAAACATACGTTTTTCTTCAATAGGATTGCCAATCTGTACCGCTCCGCTTGATATACTTTCAGTTTTATCAGTCATTGCGCCTGATGAGAAAGTTGCGCCATGAATTCCATCTCTCCCGGTTTTACCACCGATAGCTATAATTAAATCATCTTTTTGCGGGATACCCTTTTGCGCATATTTTTTTGGAAGCAAGCCGTATGCGCCAACAATTACTGATGGTTTAGCAACCCATCCGGTTAAATTTTTTTGATAAAAATGCACTGAACCATTTACGGTTGGAATACCCATGCGGTTTCCATAATCTTTAACACCTCGAATAACTTCCTTAAATAAACGCCGAGGATGAATACAGCCTGGAGGTACCTGTGCAGATGGTAAATCATATGAAGCAAAACAAAAAATATCAGTAGATGCAATTACCTTCGCTCCTTTTCCGGTACCGGCTATATCCCGAAAAACTCCGCCTGATCCGGTCATGGCACCGCCATAAGGTTCAATAGCGCTGGGAGAGTTATGAGTTTCAACTTTTCCGCAAATTGCCCATTTTCCAAAAAAGCTAATTACTCCTGAATTATCATGAAATACTGAGATAACCCGCGGAGAATTTATTTTTTTAGTTGCATTTTTAATTCTCGACATTAGAGATGGTTTTGCCTGCCCATTTATAAAGAGCGCAGCTTTAAAAGTTTTATGATTGCAGTGTTCAGACCATGTCTGAGCAATAGTTTCAAGCTCAATATCAGTTGGTTCACGATTCAATGCAGCAAAATATTTTTTTATTATTTGCATTTCAAGTAAATTAAGCCAGAGTTTATCCTTGCTTAAATTCATCAAGTCTTCGTCTGAAATATTTTGTATTGGGATGGTCGCTGTCGAACGCGGAGTACTACCTAATAATAATGTGGTTTCAGGATTAACAACCCGATGCTGAATGGTTTTATTCATTAAAAGTTTTTCAGTTATAAAATCAATTTCAATTTTTTTAGGATTTCCATAAAAAATATATTTTTTCCCAGTACCAGCCATTAATAGATTTTCTATACCTAAATCTTTAACTGCGCGCATGATAGATTCAATTTCTGTATCCATCACTCCCGGATTAAGTGCAATCTCAACTGTTTTTTCTTTATCAGCAGTGATAACAGAATTATTTAAAGTATAATCCTGCCATAAATCTTCAACTAACAGTTTTTTAGCGATTTTATCTGCAATATTTTTGTCTTCAATCCCTTCAAGTTTATAAATTTTTATTACTTTAACATCAGTGATTGAATGTATTCCCAATGCGGAAATGTCATGTAATAAATTTAATCCCTCTGTATTTGGGAAATTTTTTTTTGTTGTAATTTCTATTCGATGAAGCATTGCAATTCTCCTGTTAGATTCATCTAATAACTTTATAAATTTTTATAGTTGGACCGGGTATTTTTGGCTCACCATCAATCTGCTTAAGCAATTTATAATTTTTATCCAGATCATTGTAAAATTTTATATGTACAGGATAGTATTCAGGTGCAGCCTGATGCCGCCCATACATTCCACTGTCAATAATTATATAATCAAAATATTTTTTTAGTAAATCAAGATTATAATATTGGGGCGACCATGGAAGTCTTTCAAAGCGATATATCGGACGCGATAATATAGTTTTATTAAGAATTTCCTGTGATTTTGCATCTCTATATGCAGGGTCGTTGATTATTTCTTGAATGCTTTCATTGCTTAATATTTGAGGGCTATAGGTAGTGCCAACTATTCTAGCGCCTGAAGGAATATTTTTTTCTATCCATTCGATTCCTTCTATTCTGCTGTTTGTTTTAGACATATAGAGCGATTTGTTTATACTGGAATAAGCATTTGGTATAATAATTAACAATGAAATAATTATAAGTATAATATTCTTTATTTTATCATCCATTTTAATTATTTTAAATATTTCAACCAGAAAATATGCGCTGAAGATCAAAAGAAAAGGCAATGCGGCAACCATATAATTAGCAAAATGCGCCCCACCCCGCTCAACTAAATATAAATAAATTAAAAAAAATGATATTAGCAGAAATCCTTCTTTGCGTTTATTATTATCAAAAACAAAATAACACATTCCTAAAATCCCAAGAATAATTAAAGGTATCCCGATTGCATCAGGCAGAATTGAAGTAAAATGGAAAATTATTTTACTATCACTGGCATGCTCAAAACCAAGCCATTTTTTCGGACGGTTGTAAAGTTCAGAGAGAGCTGTTCTAAGTTCTGAATAATTTATAAAACTATATGGAGTGGTTATGAAAAAAAATAAAATGAAAAGCGCTGCGGCAAGAAGCAATTTTTTATCTATAATTTTTTTCCAATCAAATCCTTTACTGTAAATAAAAAATAGATGTGCAGCAAAAATATGCAAAGTCTGGATAGCAGGGAAATATTTTGTTCCTGCGCCGCATCCGACTAATATACCTGCAATGATGTAATATTTTATTTCCCCTGTGATACTAATCATGAATATTGGGACAAAAGCAGCAATAATAAAAAAAGTCGCGTATACATCCGGATAATAATAATGCGAATGTTCAATATGCAGGGGAGCAAAGGCAAGAAAAAGAGCTGCTAAAATACCTGTTTTTTCATTGAAATAATTTTTGCAAAGTAAAAAAATCGCAAAAATAGTTGATACTCCAAAAATAAGACTATTTATACGCGCTAAAAGGAAAAAGAACCATGTATCAGTTACAAAATGAATTGTAAAATCTGAAATTGTTGAGAAAATGCCAAATAATTTTCCAAATAGAAAAACAATGGATTGAGTTAAAAATGCAGCATACATAAAAAATTGAGGATAATTATAATTGTGAGGGTCAAAATCCAATTTTTTCCAGAAATCCAGTACGAAATATATTACAGTTTCTTCTGACCATGGGCTTACTGTATGCGATGAAAATCCATGATTGATACCGATAACTCTAATAATAAATCCGGATAAAATAATCAGACTTAATGAGATTTTAAGATTAAATGGAAATTTTTCCCATAATAATTGTTCTGGAATATTTTTTTCATCAACTTTATTTTTAATATTTTTATTCATAGTATTAATTTTTTATCTGCAATATTGCTATAGCTGATCCGGGTAATCGATAAATTGGATATTCGCGCGCTAATTTATGTAAAAATCTATCGACTCCATATAAACTATATCTGCCATAATCATGCCATAGGATTACACTCCCATTACGGCAACAGCGAAAAGCATTGTCAGTATCAGATTCTATATAATCATATGAATGTGCGCCATCAACAAAAAAAAGATCTACCTTTTGATAATAATCAGAAAAGTTAAATAACTTGCTATCACCATATAATCGGATAATTTTTTTTTCATATTTTGTATTAACAAACATAGGTGTATTTGATTTATATCCGTTTATATATTTCTTATCTAATAATGAGAATTCTCCGTTTGGATTTGTATCGCTTTTATCTGGCAAATCAAGTGTATAAATTATTGAATTATCCGGAGTGTTTGCTGCAAAATGATAAGTGCTATGCCCTTTATATGTTCCAATTTCAAAAATTACTTCAGGATTGACTATTTTTGCAATTAAGCTAAGATAGGTCATATCAATCCCGCTCCAGAATTTCCAGTCAGGCATAAACTCGCTTGCATTGCATATAATATTAAGATTATTTAAATCTGTATTATTAAAAATTTCTTTTAATGGTTTTTGAGGTAGTCCTTTTTCATTTGCCAGTTGATATAAAAATAGGTTTCCAACAAGATAATCTACAGCTTTTTTGGGATTTTTCAGCATGGATAGAAAAGCTAAATTACCACCAAGCAATGAATACCATGTACCGCGAAAGCATATATTTAATATGTCAATTAACGACATTTTATCCTATTTCCTCTTTTATTGAATATTCATATTTCTGCTGAGTTATATTTGCGATCATTTCTCCTAAAAGACCAAGTGAAATAATTTGTATTCCAACAATTATTGCAAGAATAGCAAAAATAAGCAGAGGGATTCTTCCTAAAATTGAACCATAAACAAGGCGTAGATAAGACAAATGAATAGTAATACTGCTGCCAATTGAAACAAAAAGAAGACCCCATATCCCAAATAAATGTAAAGGACGTTTTGTATAGCGGATTAAAAATAATACAGTTAATAAATCAAAAAAACCATGTAAAAATCTTTCGATACCGAATTTTGAATAACCAAATTTTCTTGGATGATGTTTTACCTGTATTTCTCCGATTTTATATCCATCCCAATAAGCTAAAACAGGAAGATATCGATGCAATTCTCCATATACCTTAATATTTTCAGTGACTTCTTTCCGGTAAGCTTTAAAACCGCAATTGAAATCATGAATATTGATACCTGTAGTACGAGCAGTCACGTAATTAAAAAATTTTGATGGAATAGTTTTCGTTATGGGATCGAATCTTTTATATTTCCATCCGGATACAACATCATAACCGGAATTTAATGCATTTAAAAAATTTGGGATTTCCTTTGGATCATCCTGTAAATCAGCATCCATGGTGATTATTATACTGCCTTTTGCTTTTTTAAAACCAACTGAAAGCGCGGCAGATTTACCATAATTCCTTCTAAACTGAATAACTTTTATTCTGGACGGATTCTGCTGGAAAATTTTTTTAAGAAAAAGAAAAGAATCATCAGTAGAACCATCATCAATAAAAATTATCTCGAATTCAAGATTTAGTGGTTGGATGGTCTCTACTATTTGTTTGTAGAGTTCCTGTAAACTTTCTGTTTCATTAAAAAGAGGGATAACAATGGATATGTCCATTTTGTGATTTTGTTCCATAATATTTTATCGAGATTCTATCTTTTTTTATTTTTTTTATTTGGTTTGGTATTTTTTACAGGGACAATAGGTACAGCTTCATTGTAATCTTTAATTGATAAATATATCTGTGTAATTAACCCAATTGGTAAAGTTACAAAAAGTATTACAAAATAAATTAAATCATAAACTTCATAAATTGAATAAGGAATATCAAGTATTTTCATTTTTGCACCTATTTTTAAATTAAGGCAGTGAGAAAAAATAACTTCCGCATCTTGCTTGTCTTTTGCTCCGCCTTCTGCGTTGTACCAAAGGTTACATAGCGTTGCTATGCGCCCTTTGGTACGCCTTGAAGACGAAACAAAATCCTACGCAATATGCGGAAGTTATTTTTTCTCACTGCCTTAGTTTTAATTATACAGAAACATATAAAAAAATCAAGTTTAATTTTTTTATTGTTGGATGATTACGGATATTTGACTTTTTTCCTTGACAATTATTATAAATTTGTGTTATCAATATAAAAAATATAATGATAAAACTTGTTGCAAATGCTAAAATAAATTTATTTCTTAATATTAAAAATAAACGTCCTGATGGTTATCATGATATTGAAAGTATTATGCAGGAAATAGACCTGCATGATGTAATTTCTGTTGAATCAAATTCTACAGGGGAAATATTAATAACTAATACAGGGAATAATACAGATGATAATATCCCCTGGGATGAAAATAATTTAGCTTATAAGGCAGCTAAATTATTTATAACTTCTTTAGGAATTAAAAATGGCCTTGATATAAAAATAGAAAAAAATATTCCTTCCTCCGCTGGTTTAGGTGGGGGGAGCAGTGATGCAGCGGCAACACTAACTGGGGTCAATAGATTATGGAATATTAATTTGCCAAAGGATATTCTAACGCAGATGGGGGAAAAGATTGGTTCTGATGTGCCTTTTTTCCTGTATGGAAAAACTGCTCTCGTTACCGGAAAAGGTGAAAAAATAATTTCACTGCCAGCACTTCCTGAAATTTGGTTTGTACTGGTTAAGCCTCCTCTGGCTGTTTCCACGCGATGGGCTTATGATTGTTTTGATTTAGAATATACTGATGAACCTGATAATGATTTTGTTTGCAAAGAAATTATAAGCTGTCTTGAGGAAAAAAAATCAGAAAAAATATATAAATTATTATTTAATAATATGGAAAAACCTATTTTTAAACATTACCCGTTATTAAAAGAGATTAAAGAACTTTTAATTAACCTGGGTGCAGAAAATGCTCTTATGGCAGGGAGTGGTTCAACAATATTTGGGGTCTGCAAAAATAAGAAAACAGCAGAAGCAATATATGAAAAAATTATTTCATATAATTTAGGGAAAGTTTATATTTGCAAATCAATAAATTAAATTGGAAGGTGGTGAGGTGTAATGGAAATTACAGAAGTGCGCGTTTATCCACGTAATAAAGATGCAGAAAAAGTAAAAGCTTATGTAACAATAACTTTTGATAATTGCTTTGTTGTGAGAGATTTAAAAATTCTTAACGGTAAAAATGGACTATTTGTTGCGATGCCAAGCCGTAAGCTTCGTGTATCCTGTCCAAAATGCGGGTATAAGAATAGAGTGCATAGCAAATTTTGCAATAGCTGCGGAAATAATATTGAAGGAATAAGTACTCCTGAAGAAGAGGTGGATAAAAAGGATGAACACAAAGATATTGCTCATCCAATCACCTCTGAAATGAGAAATTATTTACAGGATATAGTTTTGAAAGCTTATCAAGATAAAATTAATGAAGAAGCTTCAAGCGAAAATGTGAAATAATTTATCATTTTAATAATTATTAGAAAAAGGTGCAGGGGCTGTCTAAAGAGTTTAATTTTTTTATAAAGAGACAAAGGGAGAGCAGAATATTTATTAGTTCTATAATATATAGCTTAGAACTATTATATATACTACAGTAAAATGTGATATTTTCCTGCAATCATTTTAGACAACCCTGCTTTTTTTATTTACACTGCATGAATGTCACCTATTAGAAATTTATCTGGAGGATGCACCAATTCATCCCCACTTTAACGGTATTTACACTAAATCGGAATTTAGGTTATTATTTTGGGCTAACTATTACCCACAAGTCTGGGTAAATAGCATTGACAATTGGCAATTGAGCATTGAG
>CAYWFU010000103.1:0-8495 GCA_964457585.1 uncultured bacterium
CTAAATCCTTTCATTCAGCTAGATTCCAAAGAGCTTATCTTGGCACGCATAATTTTAAATTATTTTTTTAATTAATTTTATCCTTCTTAAGTTAATAAACTTACTCCGTCCCCAAGTCTTTCTCCTGAGTTCCTTGCCTAATAATCCAAAATTACTAATTTTGTTGTCGTATGATAGGTTTTGATAAACAGTAGCATCAGTTGATTTTTTACTTGGTGAAATAAATGTAATTAAAAGGCAGGCATCGACGGCAACATCAAAATACATTTTTGCGTCAATTATGTGCAAAGAAGAGTTGAAAACACACCACTGATTGATCCATGCATGTTTAAGAACTTTTCGTGCCGTGGATGTTTTGCAAAGCATTGCCAAACATGAAGAAGTGTTTTGAAGGCTTTCAAGTAATTTTATTAAGATCCATTCAGCAATATCGAAATTTGCTTTTCCTGTTTTAGCTGCAAACCCCCCTAATCCTTGAAAATTTGTTTTTTGAGGCAAATTATTACCGTTAAGCACACCTATAGCTGCATTTGTTACCCATGGCGGATTTCCAATTATCAAATTTCTTGTTTTTTTAAAGGTTTGAAAAAAATTCCTCCAGTTTTTTTGGAAAAAATCAGCCACTTCAAAGTGGCAATTACTAAAATTTTCCAAAGATGCTTTGCATTTTTCAATATAATATGGATTTACATCAAACCCATAATATGTGCAGTTTCTCCTCCATTGAGACACGCACGACTCAATGAAACTTCCTAAACCGCATGTTGGCTCGATAATGACATCTGGATATAGGAATATAGTTTGAATAAAATCTGAAATTTTATTGGTAAGGGCTTGCGACGAAATAACTGTAACAATTTAAATATTTTCATGCGTTCCTATATGATTTTTTTTATAATAAATTTGTTACAGTTATTTCGTCGCAAGCCCTAAGCTCTATCGGTGTTTGGAAATCACCAAATTCTATTTTATTTTTCTGTGCCATTAGGAAACCCTATTAATGCCGTCTATTTTGCCGGCTTCTGGAATATTTCCGAATATCTGGTTCAAGCATTATTGCACCATCTTCAAGTTTGAAGTACTGCACAAGAATTTTTCCATCAGCTTTACGAATCTTCACTGTGTGTCCTTCTTGATAGGCTTTGTAATACTTGCCTCGAATTCCACCTGTCATCTTTTTAAAATTATATTCAGGAAGCATGTTATCATCATTCTCCACTCCTTGTTTAGAAAATTCCTTCTTCATATGCTCTCCTTTCATTTTCTGTAAGATTCTTTATTGGAATTATAACACAATATTTATACTATTATTATAATATTTATTTTTAAAATAATTAATTGTGTTATTGCTTTTAGATATTTTCCTCTTCTTCCTCGATTAATTTTATTTCTTTAATAGTTTTAATTGGGGCGTTTTTACTGATAATTTCTATAACCTCATCTTCCAACAATAAATGTAACTATTCAGCACAATTTGGCGGAAAATGCATAAAATACTGTATTGGCGTGCACCTTTGGCATTCCTGACATGTTTAATCCCCAATAAATAATGTCGGGGACGAATCCATTTTTCAGTTTAAATATAAAATCTGGATTCCCGCTTAAACACTGCGGGAATGACAGACTCTCCTACACCGCGAAATAAATGTGCTGAATAGTTACAGTTATACTTCATAAATGTTAAGACTACAATATAATTATAATTATTTATTATTTATATTTATGCTAATTCATATAAACAAATTGATATATTATTAAAATTATTACTCTGACTCTCTGATACGATTTATTTAAAATTTTCTATCTCTAATAAAAACCGCTATCTCAGTTAAAATTTTCCCATTTTGTCCAAGTTTTTCAGCATTAATTATTGCTTTATTAATTAATTTATCCCTATATTTTTTTGATTTTTCCAAACCGAACAGACTTGGATAGGTGTTTTTTTTATTTATTAAATCGCTTCCGGTTGTTTTTCCTAGAAGCTTGTCATCTCCTTCAATATCCAATATATCATCCACTATCTGAAATGCTAATCCAATATTTTTACCATAATCAGATATATATTTTAACTCCTTAACACCTGCTCCAGCCATTACTGCGCCAGCATGAATACAAGCTTGCAAAAGATTAGATGTTTTATGTATATGAATGTATTCAAGTGTTTCAGGTTTCACAATTTGCCCGCTTGATTCGATATCTACAACCTGTCCGCCAATCATGCCATAAGTAGAAACTGCTTTCCCTATTATCCGAGAAATTTTTATAAGCACTTCAGGTTTTGCATTTTTGCATTCAGCAAGCAGCCAGAAAGCATGCGTTAAAAGCGCATCCCCTGCAAGAACTGCAATAGCTTCACCAAATACTTTATGATTGGTAGGCTTCCCTCTTCTTAAATCATCATTATCAATACATGGCAGGTCATCATGAATCAATGAATAAGTATGAATCATTTCAACTGCACATGCTATTGGCAGAACTTTTTCCATTTTTTCAGAAGAAAATACTTCATAACCTGCTATTACCAATATTGCTCTTAACCGTTTACCACCTGCAAAAATACTGTATCTCATGGCTTTATGAATCGATTCAGGATAGGTTAATTCCGAAGGGAGGTACTTATCCAGCGCTTTATCTACAATTTTTTTATTTTTTTTAAAATATTTTTTAAGATTAAATTTTTCAATTTGAATATTGTTCATTTTCATTCTTCCTTATATCTATTTGCCAGCAGGGTTTCAATCACCAGCAGAAATAAAAGAACAATAAATAAAACCTTCCATATTTCACCTTTAAACCATCCGCCGTAAATACTGCTCCCTGAAAAACTTTTTGATGGTAGAGTAAAAGAAAGCTGCACATTGCCGGTAATTATTTTATTCACTACTTCTTCTTCGCTTATCATTTCCAGATTCGATTCTTTAAAATCCAGATTTAATACATAAATTTTTTCCTTTCCATCCTTTTTGATTTTGTGGATACCGGGGGATATATTAGTAATCTCTATAGGGATATCATCTTCACCAATTTTAAAATTAATTTTATCATTATTTTTATAAAGTGATAAATACCGCACGCATTGATGAATTAAGCTTGGGAATATGCTATTGATTGCCAATATATTCCATTTAAGACCAATGGAGGAAGTAAAAAGCAAAACATGTCCTTTTTCGTATTCCTTTTCAATTAATGCCGGCAGCCCATCATTAAACCATGCCAGAATTTTAATCCCTTTTGATAATTCATTTACTTCTGTTCGGTAAAACGAATAGAATGGTACTTTTTGCAGTTGATTTATGCTTTCTTCCTGAAAAACAGAAAAAACAGCATGTGTATTGTCAATTTTATTTATATAATAATAATGCTGACTATTTTCTGTAGAAGCAATCTGATAAGTTATTTTCCCCGGCAGTATTCCACTGTTATTTTTATAAATTTCTTCATTGTATTTTTCAGGAATAACTTTATCACCCAAGAAAAAAAGAATTCCAGAGCCTCTTTTTATACATTCCTCAAGAATTTTCACCTGAACACCTGATAATGCCGGGACATTAGATAAAATGAATAAATCAAAATCAGAAAATTCTATTTTTGCCAGATTGTCCTCATCAATACTGCTAATTCTGAATATTGAATCTTCACTTCCAGATGGATTAAGTGCAATATTAAGATAAAAAGCTTCATTTTTTTCATAATCATTTTTGCTACTGGTGCTTACACTTAAAATTTTAATTTTATCAATTACTTCCAGAGAAAAGAAATTTTTATTATCAACAGGCATAAAAGCATCATTGATTTCTACATATCCGTTATAAATCCCGGGAGTATTAAAGGTATAATATAAATTAACATTTTTCCCTTCATTTGGTTCAAGATCAATATTCTGACTGCTTACGTTTTGTCCGTTAATCACTAGACCTAGAAGCTTATTGGTCACCTTTTCATTCCCATAATTTTTAATCATAGCGGAAAAACGAATAATCTGTCCTTTTATAGCTTTATTGGGAAAATCCAGATTTGTTACAGCCAGGTTTGAGGTATTTTTTTGTCCTATATTAATTATATGTACTTTAATATCAGATGAAATAACTCCATGACTGATATTGTCCCATCCATTTTTCTGCATATCAGTAATTAAAATTATTTTTTTATTATTATTCCGGGCTTTACGAAGCAGTCTGTCAGCTTCTTTCAGCCCTGATTCAAATTTTGTTCTAAAAGGGGAAACTTCTAATTTATCCAGTTCATTTAAGATATGGAATTTATCTTTAGTAAAATTATGATGTTCAAAAGAGGAGCTGTATGAAAAAGAAACAAGCGCTATTTCATCTGAATCAGATATAAGATTTGTAATTTCATACACAGCATCTTTTGCTCTGTCCCATCTTGAAACATTTGTATCTATCATTGATATGCTGTAAGAATTATCCAATAAAATAACAATGCTTGAAGATTCTCCGGCAGTAAAAAATACTCCTGCATATCTGCGGAAAAATGGCTTTGCCAATGCCAGCGCCAGAACTGATAAAATTAAAATTCGAAGCAATAGCAGCATTATTTTGCTTAATTTAAAACTTTGCAGTTTTTTATGCCCGGCAGATACTAAAAATTGAATAAAAGAAAAAGGAATAGTTTCAATTTTTTTCCTAATAAAAAAATGTATAACCAGTGGAACAATCCCGGCTGCTAAACCTATTAGAAATAAAGGAGCAAGAAAAGAAATTCCAAACATATTATCCTTTCTAAATAATTATTATACTTTTTCATACGGATCAAACAACTTCTTATATTCTTCTAATGCATATCGGTCTGTCATACCGGCAATATAATCAACTATTGCTTGAGTTGCGGAATCATTTATTATTTTTTTCTGCACATCATAAGGCAGTTGTTCTGTGTTACTTAAATACTGTTCAAAAAGAGCACAAATAAAACGCTGTGCTTTTACTGTCATTCGTACTACATGATAATGATTATACAAAAATGTAATTAAAAATTTTTTAAGCTCATCATTTTTCTTTTTCATAGAAGTGCTGTATGCAATCATATTTTCACTCTGGTTTCTTACCTGTTCATATGATTTTATTTTATATTTTTTTATATTTATTTCTGTCTGTGCAACAACATCCTTAACCTGAGCATTTATAATAGATTTAATAATCTGATATTTTCTTTTCTCTTCATCTATTTTAGGATATTTTTCAATTACTTTTTTGTAAAAAAAATTCCATAATTCTAATTCCATAAGCTGTTTTTCTGTAATAAGCCCTGATGTCAGTCCATCATCCATATCATGATTGTTATAAGCAATTTCATCGGAAATATCTACAACCTGAGCTTCCATAGTAGGTCTTTCATCCGGACTGAATTCACTTGTTGATGGTGAATCATGATAAGAAGTATGTTTAATTATACCTTCTCTGACTTCCCATGTAAGATTAAGCCCGCTAAAATCCGGATATCGCTCTTCCAGAATATCAACAACTCTTAAGCTCTGGCGATTATGTTCAAATCCGCCTTCATTTTTAGTAAGTTCATTTAATGTTCGTTCCCCTGCATGGCCAAAAGGAGTATGCCCCAGATCATGCGCAAGCGCAATTGCTTCTGTAAGGTCTTCATTCAGATACAGCATACGTGATAAAGTTCGAGCTATCTGCGCTACTTCTATTGTATGCGTCAAACGTGTGCGATAATAATCTCCTTCATGATTAACAAAAACCTGAGTTTTATATTCCAGTTTTCTAAATGCGCTTGAATGAATTATGCGGTCTCTATCACGCTGAAATGAACTCCGTCCTATATGCTCCTCCTCTTTATGTTTCCTGCCCTTTGACAATTTACTTCTCATTGCATAAGGAGCTAAATTAACCATTTCACGTTCTTCTAATTTTGTGCGTAATAGCATCTTGATTCTCCTCATTTTATAATTGCTACAGCGCTACAGTACAACAGTAGTACTAACGCTCTATAATACTCAAAAACTATTTAATATTATCATATAGTACCAATAAAATGTAAATAAAATTCTTGATATGATATTATTTAATTTTTATTCTCTTTACTTTATTTCAATGAACCACCCTGTAGCAAAGATCACATGGAATTACAAGTTGGAAAATATAAAAATAATATTGACATATACCTATTATACACCTTATAATGTGTATAAGGAGGTGTATAAAATGAGAACCAATGTTGTTTTAGATGATAATTTAGTCAAAGAAGCATTTAAACTTACAGGAATAAAAACCAAAAAAAAATTAATAAGTATTGCGTTGAATGAATTAGTTGAACAAAAAAAAAGAAAAAATTTGTTAGAATTAAAAGGAAAGATAGATTTTGCTAAAAATTATAATTATAAATCACTGAGAAGAGGGAAATAATGATATTAGTTGACACATCGGTTTTAATTAATTTCTTTAAAGGTGTAAATAATAGTAAAGTTCAGAAACTAGAAAATATAATGATAGATAAAATTCTATTTGGAATTAATAATTATATTTATCAGGAAATTCTGCAAGGGGCAGAAGATGAAAATGAATTTAATATGTTGAATGAATATTTAATCAACCAGAAATTTTATTCATTAAATAATGGAAAAAAATCTTATCAAGAAGCTGCAAAAATGTATTTTAAATGTAGAAAAAATGGTATTACAATAAAAAGTACAATAGATTTAATAATCGTTCAAACAGCAATTGAAAACAATTTATATTTATTACATGATGATAAAGATTTTTCTAATATTGCAAATGTTATTAAGGAATTAAAGGAGTATTAGAAGTATATTTTATGAACAATATTAACAATAATAACTCATGTACAGTACTATTTTCTGGCGGCAGTGATTCCACGCTTTGTGCCAGTTTAATGGCAGAAAAATTTATTAAGGTAACACTGCTGACTTTTACCCGAAAAGCTTATTCAGGTTTCACCAGATTAGAAAAATCAAAATTTTATCTTCCATCCCTGCAAAAAATATATGGAAAAAAAAATATAATTCAGGAAATAGTTGATTATCATCCCTTATTTTCATTTATTTTTTTTTATAATTTTGAAAATGATTTAAAAAAATATGGAATGCATCTTAGTATTTTTGTTTGTATGGCATGTAAATTGGCAATGCATACATTAACCATTATATATAACATTAAACATAATATTAAATATACTGCTGATGGGTCATTTCATGGACAGGATCACAGTCCCGAACAAATGTCAGATATTTTGCTTGAATTGAAAAAATTTTATACTGATTATGGTATTGAATTTTCCTATCCAATATATTTTTATCAAAATAAAAATGCAATACAAAAAGAATTGTTTAAACGCGGTATTGCTGAGACTGAATTTTTTTCGCAAAAAAAACTTTCCACCTCTGATTCTTATCTTTATCACAAAAACCAGCCAGCATGTTATCTTGGAATAATCGCAGGAGGATACAGCAAATTTGTTTTTGGACCATTATGGGGAGCAAAAACCCGCGAGGAACTTGCATTACAGTATTATTATGAAAAACTGAAAGTTGCAAAGGAATATTTGGGCAAAGAATTGAAATAATTACCTCAAATTGACTGAGTTTTTTGTGGAGATAAATTCAAAATTCAAAATTTAAAATGCAAAATTGTAGTGTCCTGCGGACATTTATTGATTTAAAACATAATAATGTCACGAAGTGACACATTAATTTTGATTTTTTATATTTAATATTTAATTTTATGTTATAAAAAGTCAGTCAACTTGAGTAATTACTTAATTTTTACTGGTATCCCTGCTGTCATCCAATATACATTTTTCGCTGCTTTGGCAAAATACTGATTTATAGTACCCTGCAAATCCCTGAATTCTCTTGCTAAAGAATTGTCAGGAACTATCCCCTGCCCGACTTCATTACTCACTATTATTATTTCAGCTTTTGATTTTTTTATTACAGTAATTATATTTTTAATTTTTTTTAATATTTCAGCAGAAGATATTTTCTCATTTTCATCTGTCATTAGATTAGATAAGAAAAGTGTTAAACAATCTAATAATATTACTGTCCCTTTTTTACCAAATTGAAAAATTTTTCGAGCAATATCTTTAGGCTCTTCAACAGTAGTCCAATTAAGAGGACGGCTTTTTTTATGCTTAATTATTCTTTTCCGCATTTCTCCATCTTTAGCTTCCATAGTTGCAAGATATATTACTTTTTTATTCATTTTTCCTGCAAGCTGAATAGCAAAATCTGATTTACCGCTGCGAGCACCACCAATAATAAAAGTTAAATTATTTGATAATATGGGCATAAAACCTCTTTAATGATCAACATAACTTTTTAAGAGGATATCATAAGTGTATAGGAAAATCAAAATTGTACTAAGTTAAATAAAATAGAAAAATATCATTTGGGTGAGGCTCGCTCCAAAAATAATATTTAAGTGAAACATGTCCCCTGCGGCTCCCAGACTGGGTCAAATCAATTTATATTAATTACTAAATAAAATTTAAAATTTTCC
>CAYWFU010000104.1:0-8322 GCA_964457585.1 uncultured bacterium
AATCAGAACCAGTTTGAGACATGTTTAAAGCGCCTATTTGACTCATTCCAACACTATGACCAGCAGTCCCGCCAAGAGTTAAGTCTTCATTGGCTGGTGATCTTCTTAAATAAAAGTTATAAAACCATTGATTACCTTTATTATCCGTGTAATCTTCACTATTTAATGTAAATAAAGTTCCATCATGTACCCTGCCAAAAAATTGAGGGTCTTTAATTGGGTCGCCATTATATGTGAGCACTTTTATTCCAGCTTCTGTGCTGGTTACTACAGAATTAATTAAGTCTGGGAAAATACCACTCATAGGTTTTTTATATATTTGAAATATTGATGGGTCAACAGGAACAATTGCCATTTCCCCTTTTTCATCAATGTAAGCTTTTAATTTTGTTCTTGCTGCAATTGTTTGAGCAATGAATGCTTGTTTGAATTTTGTTTCTGCATCTGCATATTCAGAATAGCCTTCTAACTCCCCATTCAATACACCTTTTAAATATTCGGTGATAGAAATATCATTAGAAAGCCCATCCACTTTTATAGTGGCTGGACCTTGCCAATCAGTAAATGAAATTTTGTCATTAACAGCATATGTATTTGTTGCTAAATAAATGCTAAATAAAGTAATAATCAATGCTATTTGATATTTTCTCAACTTTATTTACTCCATTTTACTATATGAATACCGTCTTTTTTAGGTAATAATTGATAAATATTCCCTTCTTTATCAATTTTAACCATTAGTCCTGGAACTGCACCAAAATTATGAAAAAGGTCTTTTTCTAAAAAAATGAATTCAATATCACAAGTTATTAAATTTAATTTAACTACAAAATATTCATAAAATTCTTGTTCAACATCCGGAATCTTATCGAATAAATAATAAATATTTTTATTATCAATTTGTAAAAAATCAATTTTTGCTAATTGAAAATTTGCCTTAAATATTTTTTCATCACAACTTGCTCCAACTTTGCTTAAATTTTGGAATTTATAAGTATATGGGTCTAATTTAGTATATTTAATAACCGATGGATCAATAACTTGATTGGCTTCTATTTGATCATCCTGTTTATTTGCAATTCTTGCTAGTACCTTTTTTTCACTCCTATCTATAATTTTTTTGTTTCTTATAACTGCTTTTCTTTTTAATACATTCTCAAATGTTTTTTCATCTAATTTCTTATTTTCCCTTATTTTATCAGCTCCTATAAAATCTACGGATTTATCGTCTCTATTCAAAATATATAAACCTTCATCTTCTTCATCTGCCAAAATTTCTAAATGTCCTTTATTGCTTTCAAATTTTTCAATTGATTTAGTTTGAGGATTCAATTTGACTGCTTTTTTCTGTACAATATCATTTATATAAACATTCCCTTTGCCATCAACTGCAAGTTGATTAGGAAGATTACGAACAGTCATTTTAGTTTCTTTCGTATGAATTGGTACAGTTATTTCTTTTTCTTCAAGCCCAACTTCATTTTCCCCATTACCCCATTTTAGGAATAAAATTTCATTTTTTGCATATCCGCTGTTAATTTCTTCCGCTATGACTGGTAAAAATACAGATAGGATAAAAAGAATTACAGATAATAATGTAGAAATGATTTTTTTATTTAAGATTTTACTGGAAGAACTTATATAAAAAGTACGGAGTTTATTTTTAATATCTGAAAGGTAAGAATTTTTAATTTGCTCTGGTTTATACATGTGTATTTCTCCTACATCATAAAACAACATAAAACAACAATTCTCTACAATCTCAAAATAATTGGGCAACACACATTTTTATAACTTTAAATTTAAGTATTACTGCGAGAGATATAAACGTATTAAATAATACTCCCAGAATATTGCCATTGTCAAGAAATTAATTTTTAAAATATTTGTTTGCCTGTTTTTTAGCCTTTATTTTTTTGACATTGAAAAACAATCTTAAAAATACAAATACCAAATCGGATTTATTATTTTTTCTTCTCCTCCTGAAAAAGATTTTTAATTGTTTTTGAAATATTTATTGAAGTGTTTGAACATGATGTAATTATGTAAGGGCAATTATTTGAATTTATGTTTTTAACGCTACATCGCCAGCAGTCAGCACAGAATAAATTCTTTCTGTGCTTTTGTGCTGTCAATTCCGCTTTTTTCCATGAAAAAATTGGTTGGATTTAATTTTCCCTCGCCAAAAAATATTTTAAATCATTTGAATAGTAAAAATTATATGAAATTTTAGGATAAAGAATATTTTCATGATTTTTTTGGTTAAATTTTCAATTCCTTAATTTTCAGGGGAAATAGATTTTAAATTCTTCTAAGGTCATTTAAAAAATTTTAAAAAATTATTACAATTGCTTTCTATGTTAAAATACTATACAATTTCAGTATTAAAAAATTAAATATGAATATCTTAAAAAGGTCAGTTATATAATGAACGAAAAAGAATTAAAAAATTTATTATTATCTGGAGAAACGGAAATTGTGGAGCTTAAAGAAAATGCTAATGAAGCTTTTTATAAAACAATTTCAGCTTTTGCAAATAAAAAAGGTGGAATAATACTTTTAGGCATAAATAATAGAAATGAAATTACAGGAGTTGAAGCATCAAACAGGTTTTTAGAGGATTTAACAAATCGGATTATTAACAAACTGTCTGTTTATCCTGAAATCGAAACTATAGACATAAAAGAAAAACGCGTAATAGCAATTAAAATATCACGCACAGGCTTTCCTGTTTCATATGAAGGTCGATATTATGAACGAATAGGAAATACAACAAGAGAATTGCATTCAGAAAAACTCCAGACATTGCTTTTGAGAGGGAAATCATGGGATTCTCTGACCAGACATTTTTCACTGAAGAATATAAACACGGAAACTGTTGCACACTTTATCCGACTTGCTGTTGAAAATAATAGGCTTACAAACGTTTCAATAAATGAGTCGTTAAAAATAACTATGGAAAAACTGAATCTATTAGTTGATGGAAAACTCTCAAACGGCGCAATTCTGCTTTTTGGTAAAAATCCACAAAAACATTTTATCAATCTATGTATACGCATTGGACGTTTAAAATCTGAAACTATAATAATCGATGATAAGTGGATTAAAGGAAATCTTTTTCAGCAATTTGAAGAAACGTTAAATATTTTAAAACAATTTATCAGTGTGCATTATGAAATAAAGGGGATAGAGCGTGAAGACATCTGGGAATATCCAATCCCTGCACTTCGTGAAGCATTGCTTAATACTCTTATTCATCGGGATTATTTTAATATAGCAAATTTTATCGTAATTAAAATATACGATGACCATATCTGGTTTTCCAACCCCGGGAAGCTTCCTGAAGGTATTACAATTGACCAATTAAAAAAGCCTCACCAATCATACCTGCGAAATCCTTTAATCGCTAAAATATTTTATCTTGCTGGTTACATTGAGCAATATGGCAGTGGTACGATTAGAATGGTTGAATGGATGAAAGAGTCTGGACAACCAGAACCGGAATTTAAAGAGGAATCGGGAGGTTTTTCAGTATATCTTTACAAAGATATTTATACAGAAAAAAATTTAAAAAAAATCGGATTAAATGAAAGACAGATTAACGCTATTATGTATGTAAAAGAAAATAATAAAATAACTAATAAGGAATATAGGGAGATAAATCATATATCCCGGCAAATGGCAACAATTGACCTTACAATGCTTATTAAAAAAGGAGTCTTTATTCGTGTTGGGAAAGCAGGTAAAGGAATTGCCTATCAATTGACTAAATTGACCAATAAATGACTAATCGTTGCCTGAAAAATATATATGAGGTTTGAGATTCTATGAAGATTAATGAACTAAAAGAAATAATTTCAAAATATTCAGATAAACAATTAAGAGATATCATTGTTGCAATATATAAAGAGATGACCCTTTTTCATCAATTGGTATTGAGCAAAAAGAATTTTTCAATCAGGTTCTATCTTTAAAATTTCAATATGAAAAGAAGAGTGACTTTATCAAAAATGCAATATCTTTGATGAATAATAATACGTTGAATAGAGATACGTTATATTCTGATCTAATGGAAGTTATTTTTTCTTTTTTAAAGACAACTGATATGAAAGAAATGACAATAGAAAAATGTAATGAACTTATAACAGAAACAAAACAAGAATCTGCAACGCAGAATAAGAAACAATATTCATACAATTATGATTATATTAATTATTAATGAGAATGGGAAGTTTCCAGACTACACTTTTTGATAAAAAAATAACTGGCAAAAAATATAATCTCTTTTAAAATAGCAGTTTTTTAAATATTTAGAAACTTTGACAGATAATTTTTATATGTTGCCAGAAATAATATTTCCAAAACACAGAGGCAAATTTTAGCCTATGAGTTCTTTTTTTATGTTAATTTATTAGATTAGGTAAAATTAGTGACCACTTTTATGGATAAGAAAATAGACATATCTATTGAAAGATGGATGTATTGGAGTGATGAAGTAAACGGACTGCATCTTTGTCCAAAATGCAAGACACCTTTAAAAACTGAAAGACATGCTTATTTGCTTATGCTTAAAAATGACGAGGAAATAAGTCCATTTATTGTAGGTAATGAAGGTGGACATTTTTGCCCTAATTGTCCTGTAGTAGTTCTTGAAAAAGAAATATTTACGAAATTTGCAGGTATAGCAGACTCTTCCAATGATTCAGAAGCATATACAATTACTGGAATAATAGATTTTGATAAGATACCTAAAGAAAAGAGAGAGATTCCTTTAGGTGAAGATGATAATCCTATCCCTTTAGTAGAGTTTTTAAATCATAAAAGCAAGAAAGAGTCTATCCGAAATGATAAAATTGGAAGAAATGCACCATGTCCATGTGGCAGTGGCAAGAAATATAAGAAATGCTGCTTATCAAAAAAATTAATTGCCTAAAAGAATCGTTGTAGTCAACCACTAATATTTTTGCTTTCTTCAAACGCTATTTGACCGGTTGCGGATAAGTGCATCATTCAGATTGCTTACAACTTACAAATATGCAACAAAGCCAACATAAATCTATTTATACATTTGTTAAATCCATTCTGATTAACCGATAGTTTCAGTGTAATAGTTTCTTTCCAAGATATAGTCATCATTATTATAAAATTTAGGAAATTTTATAATATCCCTTTCTAAATTTTTTATTGTTTTATTCACAATATCATCTATTGAATAATCTGGAGCTGAGTTTATATATAAATGGATATGATCTACACCCAGCCATAATAAATATATTTGTATTGTTTCTTCAAAAAGTACTCCGATTTCCTTAAGGATATCTGATATTTTACCAATGTATATATTAGTATCATAAAAAAATCTTTTTCTTTTCCATGTACATAAACATATATGATACTTTAATTTGAAAAATATTTGGTCAGGATCAATTTTTAATTGCTGATCAGCATATGCCTGAAACCATTTAACGTTCTTACTAATGCTGACCTCTTTAATTTCATTTTTGATTAAATTACTCGATTGGACGTCTCTTTTAATATTGTTTTTATCAACTATAAATAATGATGGGCTAAAAGCGACACATTCAAATAATTTGCTTCCTTTTTGTCCACCTCTTGTTAGTTGGCAAAAAATATTTTCTGGAAATTCCAATTTATTACATATAGGACAATCTTTTAATATTGTATGATTATGGTATTTGTGACAATTTTTACATAACTTATCTACAGTTTGATTCATGTTTTTCTCCAATATTATCAACGTTAAAGGCTATTGATTTTTTGTTATGAAGTTATGAAATTAGTGTTTTCAATAACATAAAATTTTATTGTTTTTCGGGAAACTTTTTATATGTCAAAATTAAATAACTTCATATTTATCACTGCCTACTGGTTTTTCAGTTTAATTTAATACTGAAATTGTATAGTATTTTAACATAGAAAGCAATTGTAATAATTTTTTAAAATTTTTTAAATGACCTTAGAAGAATTTAAAATCTATTTCCCCTGAAAATTAAGGAATTGAAAATTTAACCAAAAAAATCATGAAAATATTCTTTATCCTAAAATTTCATATAATTTTTACTATTCAAATGATTTAAAATATTTTTTGGCGAGGGAAAATTAAATCCAACCAATTTTTTCATGGAAAAAAGCGGAATTGACAGCACAAAAGCACAGAAAGAATTTATTCTGTGCTGACTGCTGGCGATGAAGACTAAAAAACATAAATCCAAATAATGTGCCTTCACATAATTACATCATGTTCGGACACTTCAATAAATATTTCAAAACGTAATGCCTCAGTTATCGGGGGAAATTGTTGAGTTACAGTATCGTGTCATTCCCGACATGTTTAATCGGGAATCCAGATATTTAATAGCTAGATTCCCGATAAAAGAATTCGGGAATGACAATTAGAGAGCATTGATTTCCACCAATAACTGAGGGATTACTATTTTAAAAATTAATTTCTTGACAATGGCAATATTCTGGGAGTATTATTTAATACGTTTATATCTCTCGCAGTAATACTTAAATTTAAAGTTATAAAAATGTGTGTTGCCCAATTATTTTGAGATTGTAGAGAATTGTTGTTTTATGTTGTTTTATGATGTAGGAGAAATACACATGTATAAACCAGAACAGATTAAAAATTTTTTCCTGTTGAGTATTAAAAATAAATTCCGCACTTTTCATATAAGTTCTTCCAGTAAAATCTTAAATAAAAAAATCATTTCTACATTATCTCTAATTCTATTTATCTTAATCCTGTTTTTACCAGTCAAAGCTGAAGAACAAATTTTAGAAAGTGAGATAATAAATTCTGGATATTTGATTTTTGGAGGGAAATTGATTGAACCACCATATAAGATTGAGTTAAAAATTAAAATAATTTCACCTGATGAAGATAAAAAATATACTACATATGTAAATGGAATAATTGTTAATGAGATAATTGAAACAGGAATAAATAATAAGATAGAAGAAGAAAATAAAATATTAAAAAGAAATATAAGAGCTAAATATCATAATTTAAGGGAAAAATATACAGAAGAAGAAGCAAAGAATCTTTTAGAAGATGAAATAGTAAAAGAAATAGATAAAACAGAATATTTAAGCAAAAAGAAAAAAATGGACAGAATTTCATTGAGGAATAAAAAATCTGAGATAGAGTTCTTAGATGGAAATATTATAGATTTTGAATTAGAAAGGCCTTTATCTGATAGTGAAATAGCATCTGATTTACAAACTACAATGTTAAATAATTATGATAAATGGAAAAAAGAATTTGGAAAGGGAAAAGCAATAGAATTATTAAGAGAATTTTTAAACAAAATAAAAGGGAAAGATGTTTTGCTTGATTATGAAATTGATAATAATGGAGAAATTAGAGTTAAATACAGACAATTTGGTGAATGGATGGGTATTATGCATGTCAGTGTGGCAAATAAACCTCCAAAACTAATTGATACTATAAGAGGAGAATTTAGATATTTGGTCGGGGGATTGAAAAAGGGCAACTTGGAAATTATGCCAAAGAAAGGAGTAGGTACAATATCAATACCTTTTGTTTATAATCCAAAAGATATAATTAATGGAATTAATGAAATAATATTACAAAATATTGCTAAAGAAGAAAAAATAAGAAAAATTAAAAATATTTTGGATATTGAAGAGAGATTTATAGATCAAATTATAGATCACTGGGATAAATAATCATGAAAAAAACTATCTATCTTTTAATATTTTATCTTTTAATATTAATAAAATTTTGTTTTGCAAATCAAATACCTGATAAAAGATCTATTTTTATATATAAACCATATCAGTTTGATATAGGTGATATTTTAGATACGACTTTTATAAAAAATAGATTAGAAAATGATCATAAATATTTTATTAATCGGACTAATACGGAAATAGCTCCATTAGACCAAAATAGACTTGAACCACAAAATGCTTTCATCTCAAATTTTGTAAATGCATTAAAATCAAGTAATTTTGGAATAATTATGATTGAAACACATGGTGCACCTGATAAAATAGCTTTAGAAGTTTTTAGAGTTGATAATTGGAATGCCACAGATCCGGGTTATATAGCCGCTAAAGCAAAAGAAGCAGAATATAATCAAAATAATATCCCAGTAAAATTTTTTAATTTTGAAACAAATGGTAAAAAATATTATGTATTAGTAGCTGAAAAAGATTATTTAAAAACACTTTCAAAAAGTATTTGTAATAGGTCTATAGTATGGATAAGTGCTTGCTATTCTGAATCACTTAAAGATAGTTTCATCAATACTGATAATAACATATATTTTT
>CAYWFU010000105.1:0-8149 GCA_964457585.1 uncultured bacterium
ACTAGGACTTATTTTAGGAGTAACCAAGATATTCAATGAAAGAATTTATTTCTTTTTATTTTGGGTGATCACACATTTTGATTCCATAGCTCTAAACTGGTTATCAAGCTTAAAAACATTCATTTTTACTACAGTGCACATTTTCTGTATGTGCTCTAATTGCCTGTATACTTCAGTGAATAACTTTTTGATATGTCTCATAAGCACTCCTCCTCGTATCGGTTTATATTTTACTATTACAAATCTGAGAAATGTTTAGACTGCGCCTACTTTTGATTTAAGTCTATGATTTAACTCCCACAAGGCGTTTCGGTTGCTGTCCCATTTTAGCATCTGCATTGCGCTGCTATATTGAACCCACTTGAAACCTGAATGCTCCCGAGATAGCCTTATTCTCCCTTTTCTGATTTCTACGCCAAAACAGTACTCCGGTATGACCAAAACTTTTGGACCCCATTTAAATCCGCACACGTTGACTACGGGAAGCATGGAATAAGAATCAAGTTTAAGGTACTTGTTGTTTTTACCAATCCCTGCTTCTTCAAAGGCTTCCCGTTTGGCAGATGATAGCGGTGTTTCATTGTCCTTACCGCCGCCGGCTATACCTTGCCAACAGTTTTTTGAATCGCTTCGCCCAAATACCGCGTAATAAATGCGTTTTTTTACGGTAATTTTATACGGAAATACCAATATTTGAAAAGGCGCGCGACTCATATCGTTCCCATTAACCATCTATACTATATAGCACTTTCTCGAGGCTTCCTGCAATCCATTAGTAATTATTTCCCATAATTCGGGGGTATTAAAAATTTTACTCTTATATAACAGCAATATTTCATTACTAATTCCAGAATTAAACAGCATATAATCGTCGCTGTTTATAGTTATTCGTATGCCTTTGTCAAAAAGTTTTCTGATAGGATGTTCATATATTGACTTATATAGTCCAAGTGCAATATTACTGGAGGGGCAGATATTCAAAGTGACTCCTCGTTCACGAATACAAGACATAACCTTTTCATCATTAACCGCATTGTTCCCATGCTGTACGGAATGTAGGTTTAAGCATTCAATGGCTGATAAGACCTCATACGCTGACCCGAATTCTCCGACATGGGCTTTTAGTTTCATTTTAGCTGACTTTGCCAATTTATAAATATTATTAAAATTGGAAATCGGACGGCATAATTCGTCTCCATACAAATCAATTGATTGAAATGCTGCGGATTTTATTGCCTTCTCAACATATTTAATTGAGGTTTCGGGCTCGTCTTTTCTATTAATCCCCAATTCCAAACATAGTTGCAACCGCTTGCTAAATGGTTTGTATAAATCTTGAATCATCTTTCCCCACTCGGCTATTGTCATTTTCATGAACATACAATCGTGAAGATCAAATGACATTTCGGTATATATAACGCCTTCATTAATCATACGGTTAAAGGCAGAAAAAATTATTTTTGCGTAATTTGTTTTATTCGGTGCCACCCTATTATCCTCTAACCAGGAAAGAAAATGTGAGAAGCCATTAAAAAATTTAGGAGGGGTAGTAATATTAGGATTTAACTCTTTATATATATTCCAGCCAGCAGACAGGTAAGCATGCGCATGCAAATCTGCTTTGTCAATTTTAAGCAATGATGAATAATCATTATTCAGAAGTGCTTCCTCAAAAGCCTTAAAATGCATGTCCATTTTATTTCAAAAATAAAATCATGTCTAATATCAATTGTCCTGCTTTTTTATTTCATCGACAGTTGCTGCAAGCGCCGCAACTACATACTCATTTTCTTTGTTAGTCATTAAAGAATGCAAACAAGGGCAGAACAATCTTGCCCCCAATTCCTCTGCTAATGGAGTTCGTTGGGTCTTAAGATGTTCCCATATTAGTTTATTTGACAAATAAGTTGGTGGGTTTGCGATTATAGATCCCACTTGATATTTGTCTCGCATTATTTGTATCAGTAAATCCCTTCTTCTTCCAGCCCATTCTGGAAACGTTAAAAGTGTGTAATAGGAATAAACATGTTTATAGCCTTTAGGCTCATGTGGAGGTCTTAACTCAGGAATTCCTCTTAACAGATCTGTCCGTTGATTAGCTAGTTTAATCCTTAACTTATTTATTTCGTCCAATCTTCTTAATTGAATTAGGCCGACAGCCGCTTGGGCATGAGTCATTTTGTAATTCGTACCCCATATGACGCCGTCTCCAAAAGATCTCCATCTAAAAATTTTTTTATAGACTTCCACATCATCTGTAGTTATCATTCCTCCTTCGCCAAGTGTAGATATCGGTTTTTTTCTTTGGAAACTAAACACATTAATCCAGCCTCTTTTCCCAACCCGTTCTCCATTATAAAGTCCTCCGCAAGCACGGCTGCAATCTCCTATAATCTTTAATGGGCCATATTTAGGATTCGGATACTCCTCTGCTAATCTCAGCAAAGCCTCCATGTCTACTGATAGACCGTTCATATGCGTGGCGACTATAGCCCGGGTTTTGGGGGTAATCCGCTTTTTAACATCTTCTGGATCGATATTAAAAGTTTTAGGATCAGGTTCAGCTATCACTAATTTAGATCCCTGACCAATAATTGCCAGATGCGTGCCTGGAAAGTTGATCGCACAAGATATTATTTCATCACCTGGTTCAGGAGATAGACACCTAACAGCCATATCCAATCCTGTGCCCGCGCCGTTTATAGCTAAGGCATAATTTACTCCGACATATTCAGCGAATGCCTCCTCAAATCGCACTATTTCTTTGCTCGGAGAAGCATTCCAATGGACAGAATTGCGCATCACCCTTACAACGGCCTCGATTTCTTCTTCAGTGTACCATGCGCCCCAAAAAGGTTCACCTTCCCAAATTGCTTTGGGCAATACTTCTGATAAGATTTTTTGTTGTTTTGAATTGTCCATATTCGCTTCTTTTTAAGTTATGCTGCGAATAATTTATCTATCAAATTTTGAACCAAACAAGCGGATTCTTTATTAGTTGATTCATTATGAATCAGTTTGTAACAAGGAATTGTATGCTGGGCATTTTCAATAAATGTGTTGTATTTCACTTTTAATTTTCTTTTATCTAATCCGATAAATTTTTCTATAAAATTTTGTTCTGGACAAATATTCGGAAGGTATTGGTTCTGCAAAATGGCCTTTGTCTTTTGTTGAGAAAGTTTAATCAATTTCGGTTTATGAAGGGTATTGTCATATTGTGGAATCAGGAGTAATCTAATCGGGGCAGTCGGCACAATAGAGACATTGAATACTGAAACTATCTCTTTGGGAAGAAAGAATATTTTTTTATCAATATCCTTGAGTTGGAAGTGAGTTAGATGGCGGTATTTTTTTATTGTAGTATCCGGGTTGAAATATTCAGTATTTTGAGTCGTTTGCCTTAAGATTGAAAACAAACGAATTGTGCCTATTCTAACTCCTATTGCAATAGGGAAACCTTGAGCGTTAACGACTCCATCCTTTTTCTCTAGTGCGATTTTATCATTGGAAAGCAAGTTGTAACCATTTTTATACATCAAATTCATAATACAAGTAGTTTTTCCGGCTAATTTATTGCCTATTATCCCAATTCCAAAACCTTTATAAACTAAACATGCTGAATGAAAATAAAACCAGCCTTTGTTGGCCAGCAACAATGAGATAAGTGCTCGTATGACTCTCATTGGAATATATTTGGCTTCAATATAATTCAGCGAAACAATAATCAGAACGCACTTTTTCTGTTTATCCAAAAAATAATAAGTGAATTCATCTTTAGACGGCAGTTCATTTTTGCAACATATAAAATCAAGATTAGCATCGATTTTGAAAGTATTAATATTGGCATCGCACTTAAATATAGATGTAATTTTTTTTGCTGTCTGAAAAATTTTCCCGTTTCCTGTGGCGTACACTTTATTATTCAGCACGATTTTATCAGACTGTTCAAAATATTCCGCAAAATAATATTTTGTCCATCCGGCAAACAATTTTTCATCAGTTTTAAAAGTTACCCCAACCCCAGCACAAATAAAAGTGATATCCTCGGATTTATCTAATATTCTAAGAGTTCTTTCAAAAAATAATCGCACGTTTTCTGCCTTATTCTCCGAAATGTTTACTGCTCCGCAAAAGCCTGCGCCAATACTTCTTTCAAGGAATCTCTTTTTTTACTTAATGACTTTATTATTTTTATTCGATATCTGGCGAAAGGCATTAAATCTCCTTGTCCTGTAGTACTATTAACGCTAAAGCAAAAAATATCGGACAAAAGAATCCAATAATAGAAATCCACGCCAAGAATGGTCTCTTCGAGACCTAATTTGTTTTTTGAGAGATAAGCACGTAAGAACTTTTTCGTTTTTTCTTTGAAATTTATCCAATTTTGCTGCCAATCCATTAAAAAAATCGCCGCGCGCATGAATTCATATATTCTGGGGAATAGTGATGCCTGGTCAAAATCTATAAGAACAGGAGTTTCTCGGTACTCACTAAATATCAAATTGCCCAAATAAAAATCACCATGTATGATTTGTTTTGGCAAATTAGAAAATCGCTTAATCAGGTTCTCATCAAACAAGCTAAGCAATTTATACTTCAGTTTTAACGAATCGTAATAAAACGGACTTCTAATATTTTTTTTGTGATATTTAAGCAAAGACTCGATTCTTTCTAAAGCATTCTTTGGATATTTCAAAAAATACCGCTCACCAGGATATTCTTTAAAACACTCTAATTCTTTGTGTATGCCTCCGAGAAAAGCGCCAAGATAAGCATAAGAATACGGTGGCAACTGAGATGGCAAAAGGGAATATCCTTGGATATATTCTGAAAGCATATAATAACTGCCATGTGAACGGAGATATAATTTGCCATCGATTGATGGGTAAATTTGAGGAGCGAATTTTTTTGTTTTGGCAAGATAATTTTGACAAGTAGTGATAAATTTTATCCGTTCTTCGCTAAAAGTATCGTTGAATTTTTTCAAGACAAATATTTTTCCCCTCGCCCCAACATACCAATTCATATTAGTAAATCCATTTGTTATGCGCTTTATGTTAGAGACGGGTTTCGCACCTAGAAATTTTTTTAACACATCTAAGTACTTTTGTATCATAACAATAATGATTAATTATTCTCTAAGCGCGCTGTATTTCTACGAAGTTTTGTTAAAAGGTCATTTTTATAGACTCCCAATTTACCCAAGCCTTTTCCTCCGCAATATATTCTCTTAACGACACCGAACAATTTATTTACGCGATTCTTAAATGGATCACAGACAGGAGGACATTTTTGGGGGATATAGTGGAACAATCTTTTTCTTTGCCCGCCTTCCCATATTTCTCGGAAAGGCCTTTCCATCGCATTCCCATAACAAATTCCTGTTACATGAGGGTGGTAATTGCACGGATAGACGCCCCCATCAGATCCTATAGCCCCGACTATTTTATGCGCGAAACATTCATGAAAACTTCTTTTTCGATTGTCTATTTTATCGACCGTATGAATCTCCACTAATTCAAAATTTCTATCCACTAGTTTTAGTTTTATTTTATCCAGTAATAATTTTGCCTCCTTCCGTTCTTCGGAATTTAATAGGAACTTTTGGGCGATATCAGTTTTAATGCGAAGAAATCTGACTCCGAGATTTTTCAGAATTCGCGCGGCATCATAAACTTCTGCATAGTTAAATCTATTCAATACAAAACCAGCATTAATCTCTACTTTTGCCTCTTTGCTATTCGCTTTTTTAATCGCTAATTTATTTAAATTTTGCAAAACCTTTACGAACAAAGTTTCGCCGGTGCCTTGGTATTTCAGCCAAGAGTAAGTTTTTTTACTTCCCGCATCAATGCTAAAGTGTACCCACGCAGACAGCAGGATTGTCTCTATGGCTGCCTCATCCATTAATATTCCGTTGGTAAACAATCCAACGCGAATATCATTTTCTATGAGTAGTCGCATGCCTAGTAAAGTAGATTCTTTAGCCACTAATGGCTCTCCCATAAGTCCGGAGAAAGACACGTTTTCCACTTGGAAATGCTCAGAGGTATCTTCTCTCCATCCCTTACTTTTTATTCGGTAATCTAAAATTCCTTTTACAATTTTTTGCATATTTTTAGGATCCGACAGGCTGTTTAATGGATACAATCGATTTGACGTATGACCGATATTTTTACCGATACACCAAAAACATTTTAAATTACAAATGCTTGAGGGGTGGATAATTATTTCATAGGGAGGAAGAATTGCCTCCTGCAAGCAATTAACAATACGCGAGTATTGCTTCTTTATAATTTTTGCTTCATTAAAACACTCGGGAATGTTAAGCCGCACATGTTTCAGGAGCGGATTCAATTCATTGGTCATACAGTCTCGCACGCTATCTCATGCCAACCAACAGCGAACAATGCATTCTATTCTTCTCTTAATAGAAATTTTTGAAAAGATACTTTAAAACCACGAAAGACATCCCATTCCAAAAACAACGAATTACCTTCATAATGCTCTGCTAAGCATTGTTCAAATCCATACAGTCTCGGAAGGGCGACAGGTATATGAAAAAATATTTTTATGGGGTCAGTGATTTTTTTAAAAAAATTAATAATTGAGTAAGGGATATATTCTTTCAACATACTTACGAACAGCACAAAAATCACAATTTTTGCTGATAAAAAATATTTGGAACTGTTAGTAATAACCGCAGATTTAATTTTATAATTCACATAGGCAGATGGTTTATCTATAATAGATTTTTTTACCCACTTTTGTAAATTCCGAGAGGGATCAAAAGCAGATACAAGTTGTTCTGCATATACGGGAGGAATTAATTTTGATTCATTATAGAGCTCAGATAAAATATCAATCCACGCGCCGAAGATCGTCAATAAGCCCCTTTGCCGAAGTTTGTCAAATAAATTATTCCAGTTAATATCTTCATATTTACATAAAATATAAAGGTCATTTATCCATAGCCATCGCGTCTGGACATGGTCTACGGCGTGAGCAATTAATATCACGATTTCATCTATAACTGATGTTGCATAAAAATTTACTCGATTGAATGATAGCAATCTTTTATCTTGTAAGATATTCGCTGTGGGTATATAAAGATAATCTCCAAAGTTAAAATCGATCTTCCTAAAACTTTTATTTTTTGGATATCCTATGGGGACACAGTGTGCCGATATAAGACGAACTTTTGAAAGTGGTATTTGAGATTTTCCCTTAACCGGCTGGACGTGTCTACAATTTAACTGCATTTTATCCGGATATTCATATCCTATGAAAGGTAAGGAATTTAAGAAGGTACAAAATGCTGGAAAATCCGGGAATAAGACATCTATGTCATTCATTTGCCGATAAGCGTGTGTATTTTGACAATACAAAGCCTGCAATATGCTTCCTTTTAAAAAAATCATATCCTTCTGATAACGCTGAATATTATTTATATTTTCCATAAACAATTTTGCAATTTGGTTTTTATCATAGGCATTGGGAGAATATTCTAAAAAATAATCCTCGACTTTTTGAAAAAAGCGACTCTTGTCCCTAATATTTTTATAGATGTGCGCCAAATTGAAAAGTACTTGAGGCTTAACTTTGTGCCAAATCACTTGAGAAATAAAAAGATCTATATTAACTCTTGTATCTTGTATAAGAGAAGAAATTCTGTCTAAACGCAAGACATCCGGCCTAAGTACCGATAAAAGAGAAACAAGTTCTGTTTCAACGGTCATAATAATTTACCAATCAAAAATACTCCTCATATACTATACAATAGTTAAGAAGAGTGTTAGAAAAAACGAATCTTTCAATTTATCAATAACAGAGGACTAATGATAGGTTAAGCATTGCTGGCTTATGGCCATCTATGTGTGCAAATTGATACCAGCTTACCCAACTGTTCTTTAATGTCTTTTACTACATTTTTAATATATTCCATAATTTCCCCTCCAAACTTCTATTTTATAAAGTATATTGTAGTTTTCTCTTCAAAGTATTGTCAAATAGCCTTAAAAAATCCCTATTTCAAGGATATTTAATTTTCTAAACTTTTTATTTCCTGGACAACAGAATCAAGGTCAGCACACGGATAATTCCATGGCCTTATCCAGCAGGCGGTACTGCACCGCTTCTATTACAT
>CAYWFU010000106.1:0-7516 GCA_964457585.1 uncultured bacterium
CTTTCTGATTTTACTGGTAAAAGGAATTATGATTGTATGGGGGCTTGCTTTATTTAGAGGTTTTATATGTGTTATTGGTTTATTACGTTTGGCTTAGGTGAGAGGTTGGATAAAATTATAAGGTTAGTTTGTATGGGGATAAGGTAAAATGCCTACTTCATAGTGATTTTATATGAAGTAGGCAAAAATGGGGCTTAGGCTTTGGCAAAAGTTTAAAATCTACCTTCTGGTTTTTTCAAGTGTTGGAAGTTTTAAACCATACTTTTTAATTACTTCTTCTCCATCTCTGCGTATTTTCTCTATTAGCTCTTTTGATGATAAATGTTTTGTCTCTTCGTAATATTCTTCTCTAATCTTATAGATTTCTTCCAAAGCCTTTGACTCTTTTATTTTATTCATACTCAACAATCTCCTGTGGGTTTACAATTTCAATTTCTTTATAACCAAAAAGTCTATTAACTGCATTAATTCCCTGACGGGTTGAAAAACGAACGATATGTTTCATGTTCCAGCTAACTATCATATTTAGATCATTTACTACAGCCAGAGCTATGTGTAAAATGTCATTTTTGTGATTTGCTGTTAAAACTCCTGCTTCAATATATTTGTTGGCTAGTTGTTCGACTTCTTCTGATACTTCTAATATGACAGGTTTTTTATCATTAATCAAGTCTATCATATCACTGCGTTTTGGTTCTTCTTTTGTTTTTTCTAATTCACCAAGGACTAAATAAGAAATAAAGATTTCATATAGATTTAATTGTTGAAAAAACTTTTGTGTAATCTCCTGTTTTTCAGGTGCATCGTCTGTAAACATAAAATTCCAGAGGGTTGTTTCAAGATAAATTTTAGGTTTTCTTATAAATTTCATTTTATACAGCCTTTTTAATTTGCGGGTGTTGCAGATTTTCTAAAAACTTAACTATTGCCATGTCTTCGAGTTCTTTTCTTAATGCTATCATGGCATTACGTTTTTTGATTTTGTCCGATGATTCTTTTAAAAGCGGGGTGGCTGCTTTGTCAAAAAGCTGGTTTATAAGGTCAAAATCAAATTCGTCTGATTCTAACCCGTGTGTCTTTTGTCCTTTTTTCCAGTTTGAACCATCCAGCCCGCCAGTAAGTTTAACCCAAGCCTCTGTTGTTGGGTTATCCCATGTGTTTTTGGGCAACAAATACCAGAAGTCTTTTATTGGTTTTGGAAAGTTTGCCGGAATTGCCAGTTCGTACCAGGGACGTTTTTTAGGGGCATTACCCCATTGGTTATACAAATATAGATTTTTTAGTCCTGAATCCTTAAAATGATAGCTTAATTCTTCTGCTACGTTATAACCTGAAGGGTCAAAGTCGGCAAAAGTTATTAAATAAAAAGTTTGGTTCAAATCAATCTCATATTTTTGCATTTCTGCAACCATATAATTAACTGTCATAAAAGATGGTATGCCTCCAGTTGTAATAACATGGCATCCGTAATTATTGTGGAGGTCTTCCATTATTGTTACATAGCCGTCTTTTTCAGCACCTAAAATTATATGGGGGTTATCAAAACCCAGCTTCCATGTTCCGGCATCCCTGTCTCTAAAATTAAAATCACGGTAACTAAATAAACCCTTACGAACCATGTCGGTTAATTCGGAACACATAAGATTATACATATCTCCCCGTAAGGGTTTATGCACAGAGAATTTTTTTTTGATGTAATACCACATCCCACGAATGAAACCGTTTTTTTTGTAAAAGTCAGGTGGGTTGCCTTGTTTAATTCTACAGTAAATTTGCCATAACAAATTTCGCATTAAAGGGATTTTCTTTATACCGTCAGTTGTAGGATAACCAAAGTATTGTCTGATTTCTTTTAAATCCATATCCATAATGTATTTAGGAAGCTGGATAATGCCAAGCTCATTAAGGACTGTTTGAATATCGTTTTTATTGGTCAGCCACATTTAAGCGTCCTCGTCCTGTAATTGTTTTAAAGCATCTCTGGCAAGCTGGGATAATTCTTTATCAGTAATTGAGTCAGGTTTTTTGCCTTTACTTTTAAGCCATTCTTTAAACAAATATCTTGAATGCCATAAGGCAAATTCATTAAAAAGGTTTTCATCCGGATAGATAGTATTTTTTAATAACCATTCGTCAATTACTTCTTTTGGAAAGCGTAAAAGGTTACTTACTTTGGTGTATGGCATAGCTTTATCGTGAACCGACCTATTTTCATTAACAAACGCTAATAATGCAGACAGAAATTACTCTGTCTGGAGAGGTCTCTCAATGCACGAAGAAATATTCCCCGTGCTCCGTTAATATCTCTATCGATCCTTAGATTATCCATTTTAATAAATTTTCGTCCGCCAAGATTGTGAATAATCTCACCTGTCCAACTATTAGTTTTCGAGGTGTACGCTTCATTACAGTCTATTATTATTTTACCTAATTCAAAAGCCTTATGTTTAATGAATTGTTTAAACCTATAATGAGCCAATGTGAGCATTTGGCGAACACTCTTTTTATGTAATTTTCTTTTGGCTTTGCGACACATATTTGATGTCTCAAATGAAGGAAGAAATACAATGTCAAAATTAGTAAGTAAAAATCTTGCTGCTTTATGGTGAAGTTCGTCTATTAAGTCGGATAACTTCCACCTGATTCGTTTTTGTGCTTTCTTCATTCTGCATTTTTTAACAAAATTTTTAGTGTTAGAAGTTCTGGAGATTAAGTCATCCAAATAATAACACAACCTCTGAATGCGACCAATACTATATTCTCCCATTTTGCCAAAAGAACTTTCACTAAAGAAAGTAATAAATGTGCGTATTCCCGGATCGATAGCAACTATTCGTCCTTGGTTCTCGGACTTCATAATTTTTTCTTTACAAGGAATACACAAATAATACCTTCCATTATTGAATACAAGTCTGCAATCTCCAATATCTTCCGGTAATTGTTCACTAAATTTTAATCCATCACCTGAAATAGTGTAATATATTCCTCCTTTCTTTATTGCACTTTTTGGTATATAACATGATTGTATCGGAGCTTTACGACTTTTGAATTTAAGATTAAAAGACTTCCCGGTAATTTTAGTTTTAATTTTATTAGTAGTTAAAGCGTCACAGGAATCTTTAACTGCTATTTTTTTTATCTGGTAAGGAACAATTTTAACATATTCGTGTTCGGATAAAGCATGAATTATATTATTGGCAATATCTGTCCATTTAGGTCTAGTACCAATGATATTATTCAAATAATCAATGGTTTTGTTATATACTAATCTAGCAATTCCAAACCATTGTTTAAATAATATTTTCTGTTCTTTGGTCGGATATATCCTTATCTTTTTTGATTTTGTCACTATATTTTCTGAGTCCATGCATTCTACAGGAGAAGACATGTAGGATTGCCAATAAATCCTGGGTGAGTTCTTGTTGGGGTGAATAAACAAGGTTTTCGAGAACCATGATTTGTCCACCGTTTTGTTCGACCAGATATTGTATGAGCTCAAATCCGAACCTGCATAAACGATCTCTGTGGGCAACGATAATTGTGAGCTTATCTCCTTGCAGTATTCGTCCCAATATGGTGTGCAATCCTTTTCGTTTGAAGTTAAGTCCGCTTCCGATATCTTGAATGATTTCGGCTTCAGGAAATTGCTTTTGCATAAATAAGACCTGTCTTGCAAGGTCGTCTCGTTGTTTTCCTGAACTGACCCTGCAATAACAGATAACAGTTTGTTCAGGTTTTCTTCCTCTGATATATGAGGTGGTATCGTATAATCGTTGTCCTGCCTCATTTTTTATATACTCAATCCTTCCTATTTTAGAATACTTCCTTAAAGTATTTGCATGTAAACCTAATATCTTACATGCTTTCTTACTGCTAACATACATATTGATATTCCTTATTAGTATTTATAATTATATGTTAGCATATTATTTACTGTTTGTCAACCTTACAACTTGAACATCTGATTAAATTATACACTTGGTAAAAAGCAAAAATGTTGTTTTTAGTCCGTAGGACGGCTTTTTATCAGATACATCATTATTATAAGCTGACAATTTGGAGTTACTCCAAATTGAAAAATATAAAATTCACTAAAAAAAAAATATATATATTCTTTTTTAGTGGGCATGTGGGCATACTATTGAAATTAAGTAATACTGCTAATTTGAATGGTCGCCACTATCATAGTGGGCATTAGTGGGCATACCCCATTTTTCAACATCTATAATAGGTATGATTGGGGTTTCAAATACTGATAAAACCTTAACTGTTACTTAACCGTTAAATATGATGCCCACATCGCCACTTTCCAGTGGGCATCATTTAACAATAGTTATAATGCCAGTTATATACCTATGCCCACATCGCCACTAAAAAAGATAGAAGAAAAAAAAAATTAAAAATATTTCCTTTTTAATTCTTCAGGAGTAATTAAACCTTTAATATCAACTTCGGTTTCTTCTTCGACTATTTTATAAATATTTTGTCTGCCTTGTTGTTGGATAACGTCTATAGCTCCAAGAGATTCTAAATGAGAAACAATATTATCAACATACGTTTTACTCCAATTAGTGATTTTACGGACATCCCGCCTTGTAAATTTGTTTAACCCTTTCTCTTCCATATATCTTTTTAGCTTTGATATTACCTCTCTTCCTTTAAGCCCAACTTCATCTAATGTCTGGGCGAAGATTTGTTTTGCTAATTTATAGGCAAAGATATAATCGTCTATTGTTGCGTTTATGTAAATAAAACCGGACTCATGCGTAAATCGTTCTCTTTGTTTCTGATAGAGAAACGCTATTACACGGATTAAGTTTAAGAATCTTTCATTATCCCTTCTTGTTCTTATCCATTTAACAGGAAAGGTTAAATGTTCGGCATAAGGAATGTTTACAATTACAGGGTCTAATAAGCGTTGTGCATTTCTATGAGTTTTAATAATTTCCTGTTTATATTTTTCTTTTTCTGCTATTCCGTTAATAGTTGCTAATCTTCTTTGTAATTCTTGAATCTTTTGTGTCTGTGCCTCAGAATCATCAATATATAAATCAAATAACCTCGTTGCGTTCTCATTATGGATTACGGGGCGGGTTGTTGTTTCTGTGTATGCTATTGGTCCTTCGACTTGTCTTTCTTTAGTTATAAATTCTCCTGTTCTTTCATTCTTAACAGGGGTTCCTAATATTAATTCCTTTTCTGATAAAAGAGTACGTATAGAATAACTGGCGTCATCTGCTCCTTCTGTTTCATAAATAATAATCCATTTATGCTTTAAGGCATCTTTAGGTAAATGATACAAGGCTTGAGCTGTTAAGCGGGAAAAAGGTTTCACATCTTCCGGGGGACATAAAGTTTTAACTGCATTTACTCCCTCTGACTTTCCTCCTGCTGATGGACCTTTTACCACTGTGCCTAATGGAGTTTCCATTTTACGGCTAATGGCAATTAAATAAAGCAGTATCTTATTAGTAACTTCTCCTACATATCCTATTGAGTTAATGTCTTCAATAATCCTGTAAAATAAACGGGGATTCTTTAAAAACTCTGTTGCCTGTTTTTTTTCTTCGGGTGTCATTTCATAAACTTTTTGACGTTCTTTATTTTCAAGCTCTGCCAAAATATCTTTTTTGTATTTTGCATATTCTTTTTCAAACTCTATCAAATGATTGTTTATTACCTGTTCTGAGATTTCAACTATTTTAGAAAGTCTCTGGATGCTTTGCAAAGACCAAAACCTTATTTTATCCCTTATTACTAAACGCCAGTTATCAAGTTCATTTCTTAATATGGAAACCTGAGCGGTTATCCCGTCAGGTTTTTCCTGAAGGTTGGATATAACATATTTAATATCCTGATCCGGTTGCCAGTAAAAAACATCTTCTATTACTTCCATGACTCCCGGTAATTTTACGGGAACTGCTTTTTTTACTAATTCCTTAAATGACTCAATACCTTTATCATTAATCAGATTCGTAACATCATATTTATTAGGTGTTCCGTCTTTCCATTGAATAGTTACAAATTTGTTTTTTAATTCTCTGGCGGCTATAAGTGTTCCTTCTTTCCCTGCTTCGTCATTATCATAACAACCAATAATTTTATCAATATGCTTTAAGGCTTCTGTCATCCAGTTCGCCCATTTCTGTTTAGCTCCAAAGGGTTTTGTTATTGCAGGGAAACCGTATTTTGTTAAAGTCTCAACATCTTTTTCCCCTTCTACCAAATAAACTTCTTTAATCTCTTTTAAAACATCATGGTTGTAAAAAATCTTGGGGGAGGTTTCATATTCAGCATCCATGAACTGACCTTTAGAGCCATCCGGTTTATAATAGCGATGTTTAACTGCTATTAATTGCCCATTTAGTTTATATTCATAAGACATATACATATTTGATTGTATTTCATCATTTTTAAAGATTTCCGTCGATGGATTTTCAAAAATCTCATATTTCTTATAATTACTACTTGTTTCTTCTATTATATTTTTATTAAATACCTCGACTTTTTTTATTGGTCTTCCAAAAGCCTTTTTTATAGGAAGTATTTTTGTCGATTCTTTGGGTAACTCTTTGAAATCTTTTATATGTCCTGCTCCACAATGGAAACAATTAAATGCTCCTGTGATTCTATTAAATCCACATTGGAAATTTTTAGCTTCGCAGTTAGGACACTTTGAAAAATCTAACCAGTCGCCTCGTTCCCTTACTTCAACCCCTGCTTCATAAGCAAAATCCGAAATTATACCACTGTAGTTGTACATAGCCATAGTTTAACTCCTTTCATTTCAACATTTACTAGGACTTTATGTGCCAACCGCTTGAATTACACTTTATTTTGTGGTATAATATTTATACAATTCGGTAATAAAGTGCCCCATTCTAAAAGTTGGCACTTTTTGCCTTTTAATAAAGACAATTTAACACGTAGGAATTAATATCTTAGTCCTTTGTCCTTTAGAATTTTCTAAAAATATATCGCTATTAGTCTTCTGTTGCTCTTCTAAAATTTTAGAATAGAAATTTAAAGCATCTCTAATAATTTCTCCTTGTGTTGTCGTAGAAGTTATTAAAGCTAATTTGTCCAAACTTTTGCTTGCTTGCTTAGTCAAAATCAATTGTAATCTTTTAGGCTTTTCTAAAACTTTTTTATTAACCATATAACAATCCTTTCTATTTTATTCTATAAAAAAATTATAGCATATAAAACAAAAATATTACATTAAAATTTATTGAAATTTATGTTTTTTTTGTGTATAATATATGTATAAAAATGGAGTAACTAAAAATGGGAAAAAAAATAAAGCAACAAACAAAAAAATGTGATGTATTAGTTATTTGTGCACTTTACGAGGAGTTACTTATTTTTGAACGTGATAAAAAGCAAAAATTTTACTAAATTTTTAGTCTATCCTGACGGCTTTTTATCATGTAACCCTTTTTTACCTTTGTCAACGTTAGATTCATAAGTCAAAACTCACGACAAGTCAACAGACAGGCTGAGGAGGTAGCATGTC
>CAYWFU010000107.1:0-5992 GCA_964457585.1 uncultured bacterium
GCCAATTCATCCCTGCAGTAAACTGCAGGGTATTCTTGGCACTTCCAGATAAAATCAGATTTGAATTATTATAAAAAGCATTACAAAAAAGCAAACCTGCATGTTAATTTAGATGGATTAAATACCATTGATTCAGCATGTAAAATTTGTAGGGAATTGAAAAATGAAGAGTTAAATAGTTATTCTGAAGATATCATAAAGGATGAAGAGCTAAATAAGTGTTTTGAAGAAAACAAAGATAATGAATATGAAAAAAATAGGAGGAAAACCTACCGGAAATCTCTGCTAAAAAACATGAAATAATTGATGAGTGGTGGGAAGAATTAGAGAAAATATATAAAGAAGCTGATGAAAATCCTGCGAAAATAAAAAATCATATTGAAACATTAAAAAAATATATTGATGAGAATTGTATGAGTTTATATGATATTATTTATAAAAATCATGTGGATATTGAATATGGAATCAAAATTTTTGAAAATTTTCCGTAAAATTTAATAAACGTTTAATAAAGATGCCAAAAATGTATTTTTACGATATCGGATTAGTCTTATCAATAAAAATTATCGAAAACACTTGAAGGTTGGTTAACCCCTGATGATAAGACTCGGTTTCCTAAATCCAAACGTGATTTACTTGCAATTATTAAACTTGTAAATAATACTGATTTATCTAATACCTGAATTTTGCACGGATTTCTCCTGTCAAATAAATTAATCTCAAGTTTTATTTTAACAAATATATTTTCTATTTCATTTTTTCATCTTATTTCGTGCAAAAAATTATTTGCATCAATTGGAACTGCCTTTAAATACTGAGGTTTAGACATTCTTGTTTCTCCCATAGTTTTGGAATTTTTCGTAAGAAATCTAAATAATCTAATATTTTAATAAATTCATGTATTCTATTATCATGTTCCGAATAACGAATTTTTGTTTGATTACCATGATTTACTATTTTTGCACAAATATACAATAGCTTTAATCTTATTATTCTTGCTGTGTTTAATACAACTGGATGTTTTAATATTTCTTTTGTTCTTTTTTCTTTATTTGTTGAATCAGATTCCACTTTATCTGACTTTGCTGCTATAATTTTTAAATACCTCCATATATTCATGGACAAAAGAAGTATTTGTAAAAAGACATTATTATTTTTGAATTTCTTTGATGGTAATGCATTCAATCCTTCATATTTTGTTTCTGCAATAATTTTTTATCGTTTCTTTTTGGAAGACGCATTACAACAAATTTACGCTTCTTTTTCCAGCCCGTTGGAATATATTCACAACTATTAAATTCTACTTCCGGAATTCTTTTCTTCTGATACCATCCTTTTTCTGGGAATGGCGGTGCACACTGTCTGCTCGAAAAAATATAATTATATCCAGCTTCCTCTGCAGCATCACATACAGGACCACTCATAAATTCAGAATCTGCTCTTAACATTACTTTCTTAATATTTTTTGGTATATACTCAAATCCTTTATGTATTTTGCAAACTCTTCTCCTGATACTGTTTTGCCTGATCTTAAATATCCATATACATATTCCTTTGTCTCATAAATGAATCCCATTATTGGTCTTAATCCTTTTTCTCCTTTATTTCCCGGATTATATCCGATTAAAAATACCACATAAAAATACATCTTCCTGTACATATATGAAATGTCCTAAGCAGTTAAATCCTATGAATAACAAACAAATCATTCCGTAAAACATTTTAAAACAACCTAATATGGGCTTGCGTTTTGGTTTATTAAATTTTGATTCAAAAAGATTTTTGAAATTTACTGCATCAAAAAATTTTACCAATGCAAATAATCCTCCAAATGCTGTTAAATGGCTCTCTGTCAGATCATAAGGTGTAGAAGCGTTGATTTTAGCTGAAGTTTCACCTTGTTGATTTTTTCCTTTATTTACTTGAGTTTCTAGATTATAATTATTTTATTGTTTAACCATATGGATTACCTCCATTTAAAATTAAAGTTACGTGAATAACCTTAATTTTATGGTAACCCTATGGTTTTATCAAATCTTTTTTATTTCTCGTGCAAAATTCAGGTAATAACATAAAAAATATTTTATCTATTAGAAAAGAATTCAATAGCGAAATGATAAAATATGGAATGCATTGAGTGACGAAATTAATAATTATTTGCTTTATGAACAGAAAGGTGAAATATTAAATTTATTGTTAGATGATGAAGTTAAAGAAATTGTTATCAAAAATGCACCAATTAAAACAATTAAAGAGATTAAATTAATTGAGGAAGATGATGGAAATATCTAAAGCAATTAAAGAAGTTAAAGATGAAAAATTTTCAGATTATAAAAATTAAATTTTCTTTTTTATTTATTTTGTGAGATAATTATATATATTTTAAAGTACTAAAGTATGGGAATTAAATAAATCTTAATATATTAGGAGTAGTTTGATAAGATATAAAATTGTTTCAAACTACGAGTGAAACGAGTTTAACCTTAGGAGGATTATTTTTATGAAAAATGCATTAATAAAACTGCAAATAGAGAGCATGGAGCAACAGCTTAAAGTTTTAAAATCTAAAATTATTTTGCATAAAAAAGAAACTAGAACTTTGTCTGATCTATATGGAATATTTGAGGGAAAGATGGATTTATCATTAGAAGATATCAAAAAAGAAGACTATTCTTTTCAAGGATAAATAATGACATATATTGTAGATACCCATATTTTTATTTGGTTTTTAGATAAAAATAAACGACTACGACCTAAATATCAACAGATACTAATTAACAAAGAGAATAATTTTGTTTTTTCTGCAATTGTTTTAGCTGAGATTAAACATCTAATTTCCATAAACTGAAGATAAAGAAATATTAGAATCCAATATTTTTTTTATTTTTTAATCCAAACAAAATCTGAAATAATAACACCGGAGATGTTATTTAAGGAGATAAAAATGGCACTACAACAAATTAAAAAGATAGAATATTTTGCTGATTTATTACCGGATGGACATCTGTCAATACCAGAGGAAATAAAAAGTAAATTAAGATTAAATAAATGTAAAAAATTTAAAGTTTCTATAGAGATGGAAGAGAAAAATAAAAAAGAAGATTCTAAATATTCTTTTAATAAAGTTAGAAAATTGTTGGGTAATGTTAAAGGACAACTAAGTGATGATATATTAGAAGAACGCAAAGGGTGTTTATAATGAAGCGGTATTTCTTTGATACAAGTGCTTTAGTAAAATTATATCATCAGGAAAAAGGGACAGAAAAACTAGACCAGATAATAAACAATGAATCATATAAAATTATAATTTCAGATCTGAGCATAGTTGAGATGACATCAGCATTTGCAAAAAAAGTTAGAACAGATGAAATAGATCAAAAGATATTCAAAATAGCTATAACATCTTTTGAGGAAGATATTACTAAATTTGAAGTAATAGAATTTGATAAAATTATTAAGTTTGAGGCTATAAAACTTTTAAAACGAGTTGGGATAAAAGAAGGATTAAAAAGCTTAGATGCATTACAAATTGCAACAGCATTAGTAACATCTCGAAAATCAAAAATAGATTTAGTTATAGTATCAGATATTTTATTGTGTAAAATTTTAAGAGATGAAGGATTGGAAGGGTTTTTAATTTAGGGTGTGAGAAATTAAGAGGTTATTATTAAGAATTGAGGAGAAAAAGTAAGTAACGCTGGGAAACAACGTTCAAATTCAATATTTGAAAAACTATAAATATTATTTTAATTTTTATGAAGCTTAATATGATTTTTTATAATTAATTAAGATTGTTATATAATAAATTTTAAAATTCATATTTTAGCTAAGAAGGGAAATATTAGAAGAGGGATATTTCAAAATCTAATTTTTTCACACCTTCTGAGTTTATGAATATTTTTCACTCATTGTTTTTTATAAGAGACATTAGTAAAACAAGTATTGAGAAATAAAATAAGTAACACTGGGAAACAACGTCCCTCAAATTCACACTCAAATTCACAATAAACATCCGGATATTTAGCTATTGTTTCTGTTCATAATATTGATTATCTTGTAACATGGAATTGTGCACATATTGCAAATGGAGAAGTTATAAAAAAATGGAACGCTTGAATGAGCAAAAAAGCTAGAGATATTTTTCAAGAATATATCAGCAAGGGATTAATCGGGCCGGTTCTGATATATGGGGTTTACCGGATGATGAAGAAATAATTTCCGATTATCCGCTGCAGCGATATTTTTCCTGAGTCTTGTTCCCTGAAAGAGAAATTACTGAATCGCAAACTGAAACTGATGATGCAGTGCTTCAAAGTCAAACAGAAATCGAAGATGAATTACCTTCCGATGAAAACGAGCAGAATAAAGAAGAATCTGAGTCTATAGCCCAGCCAAAAGAAAATGAAAATAATAATGAAGAAGAAACCGTAATCGAACAAAATCATTTTTTCCCAACTAATATTGGTTTAACATTTTGTGTTAATAATGCAATAAAAACAGTAGATGTAGAATTCAATTTTGGTCTTTATTATCAACCAAAACATAGTGAAATAAAAATTGCAATAAGTGAAATTGGGTTTAACTCATTTTTTGATATGGAAATCCCTTTTCAACTACCTTTTAAAGATATTTTAAAATATCAGGATGGGTTTATGTTTTTGTCCAGAGAATTAAAAGGAGATAAAGGTGGACGGGGAAATGTAAGAAGTGGTGAGTATAAGGATTTTGATGAATTCAGGAAAAAGGATAATATTGAAAATAGAGAAGTTTTTAATCATATAACCAGGTTAGAAAAATTAGTTGGTAGTAGAGTCTGGAAACGTAAAAGTATATCAATAAAAAAACAAGTCCTAATTGAATCTACACCAAAACTTATACCCATAACAATAGATGAAAAGGTATATAAAGAGTTAAAAGTTGCATATCATATTAAAACATATGAATTTAAGGGAAAAAAATATGTAAAAATATTATTGGTTAATAATTCAGAACCACACCCGGTTAAAGAATTTAGCAATAAAAAAGAAGCGCTAAATAAAAAATGCGCTTATTATGAAGAAATTCCTGTCCAGGTTGTGGATGAGATGTTATATCAGTCTCCGCCGACTTTGTTATTTGCAACAGTAGATAAATTTGCAATGTTAGCTTGGCAGGAAGATGGGTATAAATTTTTTAATAGTTTGGATGATGACAAACTTCCACCTGATTTAATTATTCAGGATGAATTGCATTTATTAAGCGGTCCATTAGGTTCTATAGTTGGGATTTTTGAAAGTGTAGTTGAAATGCTTTGCACTAAAAATGGTATTGGACCTAAAATAATTGCGTCTACTGCAACTACTCGCAATACTGATCATCAAATTAGCAAATTGTATGGCAATCGCAAAGTAAATATTTTTCCGCCATCAGGAATAAGTCATAAAGATAGTTTTTTTGCTAAAGAATCTAGCAGTAAACGTAAATATATTGGTTTTATACCAACAGGGAAAAGTACATTAGATACACAATTACAAGTTCTTGGTCATTTGTTGGTTGCACGACTGAATATTTATCAAAAATTAAATAGTGAAACTGATAATTACTGGACTATTGTTTCATACTATAATTCACTTAAAGATGTTGGCAAAACTTCTAACAAAGTAAGCGATGAAATAAAATCCAATACATCCACATTACAGCATAGATTAAAGGGTGAAAACCATGATTTGGATTTTAATTATAGAAGGTTAGAAAATCATACACAAGAATTAACCAGCAGAGTAGAAAGTCATAAAATAAAGGAAATATTAAAAAATTTAGAAACGAAATTTCATCTTAATGAAAGTGAAAAAGGTACAAAATATTTAATTGATGAGTTAATTGATCTGGTATTGGCAACAAATATGATTTCTGTTGGGATTGATATTAACAGATTAAATGTTATGCTGATTAATGGGATACCTCGAAATATAGCAGAATATATTCAGGCAACCAGCCGTATTGGAAGAAAAGA
>CAYWFU010000107.1:6092-7310 GCA_964457585.1 uncultured bacterium
TATGTCAAAATATATTGAATTTCAAACGAGAAAAATTATAAGCAGATATGGTGGAGTTGGCTCTATTATTGAGACCTTAAATGGTGCTTTATTAATAGAAAAATTTGATAACTGGTATTTTTTTAACAAAAAAGATAGTTTATTTGATTTGCCTGAATTTGAAATAGAAGATACACGGTTATTAAAACGCTTGCAGTTTCGATTTACTAAATTGAAAAAACTCATTAAAGTCCCTATTAATTATCAAAATTCATATATCAAATATCCACCTACACCTATTGAACCTAAGAAAGTAGCTGGAGCTGAATATTTTCCTCGATGGATGTATTGTAGTTATTGTGGAAGTTTTAAACCAATTAATAAATGGTATGAAGGTTGGAAGCAAACACTACAAAAATATAATATTAATAATGATATTGATGATAAATTTATTCCACCTAAATGTTGAATTTGCTATTATAATGCAAGAAAAAACAAAAAGAAACGTTGGTATTATGAATTAGAACAGGTGCGTTTTATTATGACTGCACCAGATGGTAAAATCCGAGATATCCCATGGGAGAGATGGATACTTGCTGAAAAAGGTATTAAGGAAGAAGATTCAGAATCCGGAACAATAAGATTTGATTTTAATAACCTTTGCTGTGAAAATCAAGATTTAAAATATATAAAATCCAATAAATTTGCAGATTTGTCAGGGATAAGAATTGAATGTAAAAGTTGTAGAAGAAAAAACACATTAGCCGGATTATTTGGATTGCGTTTACCGGTGAAAGCGGGTGAAAAAGTTTTTTTCAAACCGGTTATTAGAACAAGTAACAGTGTATATTATCCATTAATCATCAATAGTATTTATCTGCCTAAAAAAGATGAAATTACAAATGAGGATAAAAATAAAATAAATATATGGATCAGTAAAAGGAAAAATATTGATTTTATATGCGAAGCTTTATGTGATAAATATACTAAAACAGAAATAGAAAATTATATTAAAATAATGGATGAAGATAAAAAGGATTCATTTGAAACAGAGACTCTCTATCGTCAAAAAGAATATAATTTTTTACTGCAAAATTTTGACTTCCCTAATAATGATTCAAATGATTTAAACTATGAAAGAATAGACACAACAAATTTATCAAAATATGGAATTGAGCATCTTATAAAAATTAAACGTCTTAAATTAACAATGGTACAAACAGGATATACAAGACAAAA
>CAYWFU010000108.1:0-7269 GCA_964457585.1 uncultured bacterium
ACAAACATAAAATTTGCCAAACTCAAGTTAATATATTTTATATTAAATCAACTTTATTATAAAGTCAAGCACTTGATTTCAAATCATAATGATATTAACTATTTTCAAGAAGTGGTGATTATATTATACTAAAATACCAATGTCAAGAAAAAAAATTAAAAAAAATGAAAATACTATGTAAGGCATAACAATAGCGGATCTTCATTGAAGTAAACAACCTTTTTTACATTAAATTATATGCCATATTAACTATTATATGATTAATACGCACCATATTCCCCAGATAATCCAGATGCACTGAGCTTGTTTCAATTGTTTCATGCAAACCTTCCTGTAGACGCTTGAAATGTTTAATTCTAAAGCTGTTATCCATCTGAATTATTTCATTTTTACGCTGAATAATTTCTTTGGTGAGCTTTTGATTACCTGTAGCCATCGCATCAAGAACCATTTCAAAAGAGTTTAAGACATAATTATGCATTGCTTTTAACTCCTTTTTCCCTTCTTCTGAAAACTGAAAACCGCTTTTTATTTTTTTTCTTGCTATATGCATTAGATTGTTTACCACTATATCTCCAATATTTTCCAGTTCATTAACTATAGATACCAGAACTATTTCCTGATGCGTCTGTTCCTGCGTTAGTGTTTCAGATGAAATACGTGTTAAATAGCTTATAATATAACCCTGCAGATTATCAATAATATCATCTTTTTTGATAATCTGATCCATTAAATCTTCATTATCTGTTTCAAAAACCGTATGTTCATCCTGAAGCATCTGCAATGTGTATTCGGACATTCTCATGGATTCGCGGAAAGCCTGTCCAATTGCCACATCCGGAGTTTCAAGTACGCTGTCATTTAAAAAATGAGGCTGTTCTTCTTTGTATGATTCATTTTCTGCTGGAATAATATAGTTTAGTATCTTTTTTAACGGATTGATAAAAGGTAAGATAATTAAGCTTAGCAATACATTAAAAAGCGTATGGAAATTCGCAATACTATGCGCTATATTTGATGAAATATATAATATTAAGGATTCCATTTCTGGAATGATTGGCATAAACATTAATGCTCCAATTATTTTTATAAGTAGATTTGCTACGGCTACCCTTCGGCTTTCAGCTTTATATTGTTGTATTCCATACATAAAAACTACAAGTGATGACCCAATATTAGCGCCAATTACTATCGGTAAGCTTGCGCGAAAAAGATATTGCGATGGATTATTAAAAGACAATGCTAAAAAAACACCGATTATTGCGGAACTCGAATGCAGAAGAGTTGTCAGTACTGCGGCAAATACAGCCCCATATAATGGTTTATGTATTAAAAGTTGAAGCATTTCTTCATATTTATCGAAATGTATCAATTGCCCTGCATTCTGTGAAATGACTTTCATGCCGAAAAAAGCAAGCCCAAGTCCAAATATTATACGTCCGATACTTATAAACCTTTTCTGTTTGGAAATAAATAAAATAAAAAAACCTATAGTTAAAATAAAAGCTGAATATTTTAAAATATTAAAAGAGAAAATCTGGACAAAAAGAGTATTTCCTATTCCAGCACCTAATATTAACCCTATTGACTGTTCGAGGTTAATAATTGATGCGTTGGCAAATCCTATAAGCATAAATACCGCGGCAGCTCCGCTCTGAAGCATAAATGTTATCAATACTCCGATAAAAATTGATAACCACTTATTTTTTGTGACAAAAACAATTATCTTTCGCAGTTTATTACCGGCAAGATTTTTCAATCCATCATCTATTGTTTTTATACCAAACAAAAATAACGCTGTACCGCCTACTATCTCTATGAAAAAAAGGAGATTATTCTCTACTGTTATTTCAAGACTTGCTGCACCTATAATTACCGGACAAATAAGTATTAATATAGTGATAGCTATTTTGCGAAATCTGTTCATTTAGGTTTTCCTTATTATACTCTTATAAAATATTAGCATGATGACTAGCTAGGAGCAAATTTATGAATATCTTATTATCTGGATTTATGTAAAAAAGGGATATAATTGATTTTTCCAAGACTTGAATCCCACATTATATCAAAATTATTTTTCTCAATTTCTTCGGGGACTATCGTTCCCCACCAATTATTAGGAGCACTGAAATCTTTTGTCTGATTTTCACCAAGATAAATATTATTCTGATTATTGAAAATATTATTCCATGAAATAGATATATCAGGTGTATCGGTCAGGAATATTCCTTTCTTATTATTAGTAATATTATTATCTGCGACCTTAACTATTATTTCTTCTTTAAGCCAAATCCCTATTTCATTGTTTTTAATTGTATTATTGACTATATTACTGATGGCTTTTCTTGTTGATATCCCAATATGGTTATTTTGAATATTACAATTTTCAATATTTACCATACATGGCTTGTCAATATCTTCAGATTTTTTCATTCTTACACCATAATCATTATTAGTAAACACACAATTTTTAATATTAACTACTGAACTATGCACATGTATTCCCATATATGCACCAGAAATCTGACAATACTCAAGAATATTATATTCACTTCCTAAAAAATTTAAACTTCCCCATTGACTGGATTTAATTTCATCTTTTTTAACTGCAGAAGTAAAAATTATTGGATTTTCTTTTGTCCCCTGCGCTTCAATAGAACCATTTATGATTAACTCAGCCTGGGGGGAATATTGCCCGTATTTAATTAATTCATCATCGCTTAAATTTATATCCTGATTAATTACATTAAACAATATTTTCGTCCCAGGTTTAATAATAAGCACTGATTCAGATGCAACTGTCACATCACCTTCAAGATATACAGTTCCTTCCCATGTTTGAGTGCCTTTTATTATAGTTTTATCCTTTAATACCAAATCGGATTTACATCCGTAGATAAATAAAAAACATAGAACTATAATTAAGTTTTTATTTTTATTCATAAAATATACACTCCTTTGGTATAAGTGTCAGAGAGTCAGCGCAAAGAAATTTTTAGATTTTATTCTGACACTTTGACTCTCTGACACTATATTAAAACATATTATACAATATCTTTTTTAAAAACTCACCTTATAATTTTTTTTGAGTATTTGACAAAGATATAATCTTTATTATATAATCACACCGGTATTCTTGGCATTTCCACATAAACAACTCATAAGGAGCTGAAATAAATGAGGAAATCTATTATTTTATCTCTTCTTTTTTGTAATCTTTTCTTAAATTACACTTCATCAGAATCAAAAATTGTAAATTATGATAATAAAATTTTAGAAATACCTTATAGTACATGGCTCGCTCCATTTTCTTATTATAAAACTGCGTTAGTAAAAAAACAAAATGATAATTTTATTCAAATTGATAAAGGTGAATTCCATGGTGTGAAAAATGGATTTGTTTATGATATTAAAAATAGTAATAATAATTCACTTGGTAAAATAATAATTTCTATTATTTCTGACACAGTCTCTGAAGGATATTTTATTACACCTCCGACAAAAATTAAACAGGGCAGTATCGCTGTTTTTGATGAATCTATAGACATGGATGAGAATCCTTTATATGCTGTTTGCCTGGAACCGGAAATAAAAATAATAATTACACTTATTGAAAAAGATATATGTTATGCTCAATTACCAGAACTTAATAATATTGCACGCGGTCAGCAATTCGTAATTAAAGATCATATTGGAGAAGAAGCCGGTACCGCAGAGTTGCTTGAGATAGTACCTAAAGGGACATCAATCTTCAGAATTATTGGAAAACAAAAAATGCTGGCAGCCGGTTATACATTAAATTCAATACAGAGAAATATGTCTGCATGGAAAAACTTAGGGATAGAATTATCGACAAATCCGGTGTATTTTCCTTCTGCACTTTATGCTTTTTATAAAGCGTATGAATTTGATAAAAAAAATCCTGCTATTCTCCAGGGATTTTCAGAACAGGCTAAATTATTAGCCAGAATGTATGAAAAAGGGAAACAAAATTTTAAAGCTTTACGTGTATATCGTCAATGCGATACAATTACCGGTGAATGTAAAGATGAATTGAAAAATTTATTACCAATAATTAAAAATGAAGCTGATACATATTGGGAATATAAAAATTTATTGCTTGCTATTAAAACTATGGAAATGTTTGATGCTGATCCTGAAATTCAAAAAAAATTATCTACCTGCTATAATAATGAAGCTACGCTTTATTCCTATAATGAAAATCCTGATTATCAAATTTATCTGTATAAACGCGCTTTTGAAATAAATCCGCAAAATTTTCTAGCAGCAAAAAATTTGATAAACCTTCATGTTTTTAAAAAGAATTACATCTCTGCGCTTGGTGAATTGCAAATTGTAATTAAAAACACTAATCTAAAAAAAGAAAATAAAGAATGGATAGAGAAAAAAATTATTGAGGTTGAACGTCTTGAAAAAGGTTTAATCTATAATTATTCATTAAAAACATTAAATCAACAGAATATAGAAATCGCTTCTCTCAAGGGAAATGTCGTATTATTTATTCAATGGTCAATGATGAATCAAAATTCAGTGCAGGCACTGGATTTTTTATCTGCTTTTTACAAACAATTTAAAAGTAAACCATTTAAGTTATTTGCTATAAATATTGATCCTCGTGATAGTAATTACATTGAAGATATGAAAAATTTCATGAGAAAATATGAGGATTATGACTTTAATGTTGTATATTCTGAAGAAAATCTGGAAAATTTATTTAAATTAAACGCTCTTCCGGAAAATGTTCTTATAGATAAAGAAGGAAAGATTGTTTATCAGGATGCTGGTAATATAACTGATGAACTTGAAAATCTTATAATTCAGCTTTTGAAATAGATTTTTTCGAAAAATATTGTTTGGATAATAAATTTTTTTTAAGAAAATCAAAAGCTTCATCAACTTTATCAAAAAAATTAAATAATTTTAAATCTTTTGCATCTATTGTTTTAGTTTTCACCATTTCTTCAAAATTTATTACTTTATTCCAATAATCTCTGCCAAAAAGAACAATTGGTAATCTTTTATTCATCTTACCAGTTTGTACAAGAGTTAATACTTCCATCATTTCATCTAATGTACCGAAGCCACCCGGAAAAATAACCAATGCTTTAGCTAAATATGTAAACCAGAATTTACGGATAAAAAAATAGTGAAATTCAAATGCTAAATCTTTACTCACAAAATCATTAATTTCCTGCTCAAATGGCAGACTGATATTTAAGCCCAAAGACTTTCCGCCAGCCAGATATGCACCTTTATTAACCGCTTCCATTATTCCGCTGCCACCGCCGGTGCATAATATTAAAGGATTATTATTTTTATTTGTATTTATCCAAATAGTTAGCTTTGAAGCTAATTCTTTAGCTTTTTCATAATAGTCAGCCAAATAGATATCTGATTTAGCTTCATCATAAGCTTTTTTTAATTTATTATCTGGCTTATTGGTTTTTTTGATTTTTCTATCTATTGCATTAAAATTATTACTGGCATCTTTCATTGATTTAGCTCGAGCTGAACCAAAAAAAACAATAGTATTTTTTATGTTATGCTTTTGCAGTCTTATTTGCGGTTCAACAAGTTCACATAATACTCTAATAATTCTTGCATCCCGACTTTGTAAAAAATCAAGATTTTTATAAGCTTTGGGTGGTTTTTTCATGTATACCTTTCTGTTATACCCAGAAGGGGTTATAAATCGTTTATCTATTTATTTCATCCGGAATAATAAACCTTTCATCTAATTTCTGTATAATATGATAACCCTGTGGAGTTTTTACAATTGGACTAAATTCACCTAAAGGTAATTTTATTATTGTTGTTTCAAAATTAAAGTCAAATTTCCCCAGCTTAATATAGCCTAAATCACCGCCGGTATCTTTTGTATTATTATCAATTGATTTTTTTCTGACTAATAATGAAAAATTAGCACCGCTTTCTATTTGATTTTTTATTTCTTTTGCTTCTTCTTCATTGCTGGTTACTATATGGCGGACATGGAATTCAACTGTTTTTGAAACCTCTTTATCCATTGGATCATATAAAAACAAAATTTTGAATTCTTCTTTTGCATCAATTAGCCATCCGCGTTTTAAATAAATTTTCGCAAGTCCCTTATGTGCAGTTTTATTTTTAGCATCAAGTTTTACAACTTTTGTATATTCATCAAGCGACTCATTATATTTTTTTTGCTCAAAATATATATTTGCAAGGTTAAGTCTTGTTTCTATATTATCTGGATTTAAATCAACTGCTTTTTTAAATTCCGATACAGCTAAAACTATTTCATTACTTATATAATATGCAAAACCTAAAGCTGTATGTATCTCTATATTTTTAGGATCCAGGACTAATGCTTTGCGAAAAGGTTTGATCGATTTATTTACATCTCCTAAAATATAATATGCCATTCCAAGATAATATAGCGCTTGTGCATTATTGGTATCAAGGTCAACTACTTTTTGAAATGCATCAACTGCTTCTTTAATATTGGCTAATTCATAATTGCACATACCAAGATAAAAAAAATTTTCAGAATTATTCGGCATTATTTGCGTTAACCGTAAAAAATATTCTTGCGCTTCTTTGAAATTTTTATTCTGATAATGGATAGTTCCTAATTTTTGAAAAGCTTCGATATTGTTTGAATCTAAACTTATAACTTTTTTGTATTTTTCAATTGCTTCTGATATTTTTCCTTGCTGAAAATAACAATTAGCAAGCATAAAATGTGCTTTTGAAAAATCTGATTTAATATCAATAACTTTTTGAAATTCTCCAATTGCTTCATCCAGATTTTTTTGAGTAAAATATATACACCCTAATAAAAATCGGGCATCAAAATGTTCAGGACTTGACTCTAGTACTTTAAGGAAATTTTTTTTTGCTTCTTCAATCTGCCCCTGTTTTAAAAATTTATTTCCTTGAGACATAAGGGCGCCAACATTTTCCCCTTTTGCTGGAATTATATAAAAAATCACTAAAATTATTATTAATTTAATGCAGTACCCTATGGCAGAGACCACAGGGTATCTTCTCTCTCTGATTGGAATATTTATTTTTTTAGATTGTGCCAATTCAGCCTGTAGAGACGCAAAATTTTGCGTCTCTACCAGAGGGTATTCTTGGTACTTCCAGATAATTCTGCTTTTTTTTACAAAATACATTGGATATCCTTATCCTTAAATGAAGAACCCTGCGACCAATGGCATTGACACTAAATATATTATTAAATTGAGCATTGACAATTGAGCA
>CAYWFU010000109.1:0-7266 GCA_964457585.1 uncultured bacterium
TTAAAAAAATTCCAAAATTGATTTGACCCAGTCTGAGAGCCGCAGGGTATCTTCTCTCTTTGATGGAATATTATATTATCTAATTTTGTAGCTGACCTCAGTAGAAAGTAAGTTCCGGATAGGCTCTTAAACTCAATAATTCAAAAACGCAAAAAAGTTAATTTAAAATCTTCTAGGCCCTTTTGAAAAATTTCGATTTTTTGAAAAACTTCTATCTTTAGGTGGACGAGCAGGGCTAACACTAATTTTTCTCCCGTCTAATTCAGCCTCATTTAATGTCTTTATTGCTTCTTCTGCTTCATTTTGATTAGGCATTTCTACAAAACCAAATCCTTTGCTTCGTCCGGAATCTTTATCCTTTATAATATCTGCAGATATTACTTCCCCTTTTCCCTCAAAAAGTACTTTTAAAGCTACTTCCTGTGTTTCATATGATAAATTTCCAACATAGATTTTCATTCTCTCTCTCCTTTTTGTGCTATTCTTTTAATATCACTTCTTAATTTTATAGCACAAAAATAAAGAAGTGATTAAAAACCTAATTTAAAAAAGTATTATATCATATTTATAATTTTTTGCAGTGTTTTTTTGAAATTTGGATATCTGCCCAGTATTGGACGAATATAATTTACTACAATAGAACTATTTTTAATTATAGCTTTTGCACCCAGGGATTTGTTCATTGCTTTATTTAAAAATATATAATCCACCCCTTTTATTTTCGCTTCAGTTGGATTACGTCTATAACTATTATGACTTGTAATAAGTGAAAGATTATTTTCTTCGCAATATTTAAACAAGTCACTTCCAGGATGAGGAGTATAAAAAGCCGGACTTTTAACATCAGGTTTTATTTTTTTAATCATATTAACTGTATCCATTACTTCTTCCTTTGTTTCAGTCGGAATACCCATCATATAATTTGCCCATATTTTAATATCATATTTTTTGCATATTTCAGCAGCTTTATAATTGTGTTCTACTTTTGTTCCTTTACGTAAAAAATTTAAAACTCTCTGATTTCCACTCTCAAATCCTATAAAAAACAATCTTAATCCTGCATCATGCAATAATTTAACAGTCTCTTCATTTCTGCATATAATATCCGCGCGGCTTTGACATGCGAAAATTTGAGTGAATTTGTTTTCTCTATATTTTTCAGCAAATTCCTCTACCCATGCTCTATCCTCAGTCAGGCAATCATCGTGCACCATCCAGCTTTCAAATCTATATTTTTCTCTTAAAATTTTCAATTCTTCAATGACATTGCTTGCGCTGCGACGCCGAACTTTATTTCCAAATATAATTTTTTCAGCAGGTTGACAGAATTTACAATTATACACACAACCTCTTCCGGCTATAAGAGTAACAAATGGCGATTCAAATCCTTTTATTGGGAGCGGATATTCAGAAGCGCCAAAAATATCTCTATCCGCAAATGGGAGTTTATCTAAATCCGGTTTTATTCCTTGAATGACTCTATCCCCGGACTGTCCATTTTTTATTTTTTCAATAAGCTCGGCAAAACTTATTTCTCCTTCTCCAAGGATTATATAATCAATTTTGGGATTTGTTTCTATTTCATTTAACATTAAAGTCGGATGCGCACCGCCGACAACAGTTTTAATATTAGAATTAACTTCTTTAATTAATTCAATACTTTTCATAGCCGGGTTATAATCCACACTCATAATTGTTATACCGGCAATATCAGGATTGTATTCTTCGACTTGCATTGAAAAATCTTCCCAGCCTTTTAAACGTCTTAAATCCAATAACTTAACAGTATGCCCTATATTTTTTAAATAAGCAGAAATACTGCAAAGTCCATGACTAAGCCACGAAGATTCCATCCCTTTTCCATAACTATCAAATCCACATTCTGTCATACCTGGATATACTAAAAGGATTTTCATAATTTAAACCTCTTTTTTTCTTCTATATAACCTTGATATAAATAATATAAACTCATATATCCAAAACTTGCGTGTAAATATTTTTTAGGAATAAATTTTCCAATAAAAGGTGCTAAAAACCATATAATTTTATTTTTTATATCTCTTAAATTAAAATTAAAGATAAACTCTATTTCATCTTTTAATTCTGGATGCAGCTCGTGAAGTATTGCCATTGATCGGCCAGCAAATAGAGAACGTTTCATAAAACTTTTTTGAGTAATATTATGTTTATGGTATCCTATTGCATCTTTATTATATACAATTTTTAATCCTTTTTTCCCCAATCTGTATGCTAATTCAGTATCTTCATAAGCAGCATAAGGGAATATTTCATTAAATAAACCATTTTCAATTAAAAATTGTTTTTTTATTGATATATTTGAACTGCAAAAAAATTTATAAGGGACAGCAAGATAATCTTCTATTAAAGGATACCCAAATTGTGCTCCGCTTTCCTCCAGCCATTTTCTAAACAAAGTAATTTTTAAATCAGACGCCCATGTTATATAACCTAATACTGCAATATTATCACTAAAATATTTTTTATGCCAGTTATAATGTTGTTCCAGTAAATCTTGTTTAGCTAATGTATCATCACCCATAAATAAAATAAAATTACCAGAAGCGTTTCTAATTCCCAAATTTCTTGCAGAAGCAGGCCCTTTATTTTCTTTTTTAAAATAACGCAAAACATAGGGGGAATTATTTATTATTGCTTTAACAAATTCTTCTGTCCCGTCACTTGATCCATCATCTATAATTATTATTTCAAAATCAGACTTAGAATAAGTTTGATTAAAAAGAGCAGCCAGGCTTTGATTAAGAGTATCTTTCCTGTTATGAGTTGGAATAATTATACTAAAAAAAAATTTGTCCATAATTTTATCTGTAAGTGCCATGAATTGGCACAAATATAAATAATGAAGCCCCCACTGCAAGGTTCTTCATTGAACCTGATTGGAAATTTAAACGAATAACTATATTATACCATATTTTTCTTAATTTTCAGTTTCTTGACATTTATATATGCTTATGTTATTAAATATATATAGAAGTATAAGTTAATATTTTAAATTATATTTAAAATATTATTTTTAATTAAAAAATATAAATTAATGTTTATCCCCAACAAATTGTGTGATCCTATATCTATTTTATAAGCGTTTAGCTATCAGTTGTCAGCTTTATAAGAGAAATTTTATGAATATGCAACATATATTTGAATATGCGAATGAAATAATTTTTCTTTTCCTGATTTCTATCTGTTTCGGATTAATTTTAATAATATTTTTCTCGGATAAGGATAAGAACTGAAACACTTTTCAATTAAAATCTGACTAAAATACTAATACTCCTTCAAGCGTTGAATGACAGGTAGCCTCAGGCTTTAGCCTGAGTAATCGCAAGCTAAAGCTTGCGGCTACCAATCAATTTAGGATTGAAGCTCTACTAGTTATTTTTCGTAGAAATTTTCTCAATTAAAATATCCTTTTTCAAACTCTCTATGATATTATCTATTTCTTTTTCAAAAAAAGGTGATATCCAAAGTTCAACATATCCTCTTTCTTCATCCAAAGTACGCAAATTAGCCATACCTTCATATGAATCAATAATTGAACTTATAAATCCAATTTCACTTGGAGGAACTTTATAGCATTTAAATATTATATCTATTTTTTCCATATGATAGTCTCATTATATAATTTTTTTACGCCTTAAAAGATATCCGCTTTCTATATTATTAAACGGTAATTCTAAAACCACCTGCTGATTTGGATTAGCCTCATTAAGAATATTACCATCTATATCAATAATTTTATTTATTTTTTGTAAAGGGAACTTTTCCTTTGCCCCAAAAATTTCTATTTCATCATTTAAAGATATTTTATTTCTTATTTCAATAATATATGTTTTATCATTTTTTTTATTTTTTACAATTCCTACCAGGTCATATTTTTGAATATATGAAAAGGGGAGAGTAGTTTGAAGATGGAATTTATCTTTTTCAAAGTAAAAACCAGATGTATATTCTCTATGGCTTATATTCGCAAGTTCTTCTTTCCATTCCGGATTAAATAAATAGTTTTGAGGATTTTTTAAATAAGCATCAATTGCCTGACGATAGCTTTTAGTAACTATTGCTAAATAATAAATACCTTTCATTCGGCCTTCAATCTTAAAGCCATTTATTCCAATCTGCAAAAATTTATAAATATGTTCAATTGTACATAAATCTTTTGCGCTGAAAATATATGTTCCCCGTTTATCTTCTTCAACAGGGAAATATTGTCCGGGGCGCTTCTCCTCGAGCAAATTATATTTATATCTGCATGGATGCGCGCATTTTCCCTGATTTGCATCTCTTCCAACCAAATAACTGCTAAGCATGCATCTTCCAGAATAAGACATACACATCGCGCCATGAATAAATACTTCTAATTCCAATGAGGTATTTTCTCTAATTTTTTTTATATCATCAAATGAAAGCTCTCTGGCTAAAATAACTCTTTTCGCACCAAGTTTTTCCCAGAATTTTATTGTAAATGAATTAACAACATTAGCCTGTGTGCTTATATGAATATCCATATCCGGAGCAATTTTACGAACTAATGTAAAAACACCCGGGTCAGAAACAACTATCCCATTAATCGGAATAGTTTTTAGTATTTGAATATAATCTTTTAGCTCTTCGAATTCTGCATCATGAGGGAATATATTAACAGTAATATATATTTTTTTCACATTAGAATGAGCATAAATAGCAGCGCTTTTTATTTCTTCAGCAGCAAAATTGTCTGCGCATGCTCTAAGGCTGTATCTACTATCACCTAAATATACTGCATCTGCTCCAAATTGTATTGCAATTTTTAATTTTTCAAAATTACCTGCTGGAGCGATGAGCTCCGGGGTATACATAAATTTATTAAACTCCAAAATTTACAGACGAAATATCCAATAAGCAATAAATAATATCCCGGCTATCTTTAGAAACAAAAAAAAACCATCTACTAATAATTCCTGATCATTTTCTATTTTACCCTGCAATTGTATTTTTAATCGTTTATGTTTGCGACGCATATAATTCCTTAAGGTTTTCGTGAATATTCTCTGGGTTTATGACATCCCACTTCACATTTTCCGCCATTTTTCAATCGAGTATAATTTATTTTTCCCTGCACCATTTCCCCGACTCTAGTACCGCTTTGTATCAAAAAATCATTATCTGAAGCATGGACATTATGACATACTATACAATTTCTTCCTTTTATTTTATTAACATGTTTAAAATGCAAATTCATTTCACCATCTCTGAAATTAGTTTTCATGAGTTTTTTGGTGTCCGATAATATTTCATCTTCTGCTATTTCTCTATTATGACATTGATTACATAAAGCAAAATTAGTTATTTTATAATCAAGATAAAAAGAAGGATTATAATTATGTTTTAACATAAACGTATTTTTTGAACTATGCGGAGTATGACATATTGTACATTCGCCTTTATTGGCTTTTAAAGGTGCATGAACAAATTTTCTATTGAATTCTTCCTTTTTTTCCTGATGACATTTAAAACATAAGGCACTTCCGATTTCCTGAAGCTGTAAAGGATAATCTGATTCATGTGAAGTATGGCATTGCAGGCATTTTCCTTCAGATACTGGTTTATGAGCATATTTATTTAAAGTTATTTCTTTATGACATGTATTGCATAAAGCTGTTTCTGGCGATTTTAAATAATATTTTTCTTTTGAATCATGCGCGTCATGACAGACTAAACATTCTCCTCCGCCAACTGGTCCATGTGCATATTTTTTTGTAGTTTTGCTTTTATGACATGAATAACATAAAGCAGTTTCAGAACGAGAAGTATAACTTGAATTACTGCCACCGTGCGGATTATGACAAACCATGCATTTTCCTTTTTCAACCGGCGGATGGATATAAGCATTATTTGTTTTACCTTCATGGCAGATTGAACATAAATCTGCACCAGTTCGATCAAGAAGATTATCATTTTTTTCAGATCCATGCGGATTATGACAGGCTGTACAATCCCCAATCCCAAGCGGTCCATGCAAAAATTGATAATTCAATATTTTGGAATGACAATTGAAACAAATTTGTCTTTTAAATGTTTTCACTCCAATTATTTTTAATATTTCTTCCATATAATGACATGCATTGCAATTCTTACCAAAATTTGAATGAGTTTTTTTATTCAATACTTCTACTGCTTCCTCATTATGACAATCAGCACAATTTTTACTTGATTCATCATTGCGGTGGTATGAAATTGTAAATATTTGTATACGATCATTTTTTGAATCTGTTATGTAAAGTTTTCCATTTTTATCAATTGCAGTACGCTGAGGATTATTAAACGCTCCTTCTATTTTTCCTCTTGTTCCAAATGAAAGAAAAATCTGCCGGGTTTTTTTATTAAGAACTTTTATTATATTATTATCTGAATCACTGATATAAATTATGCCATTTTTCTTATCTGCTGATATACCTTTAGGATTAGCTAAATCTTCCAGCTCTGAACCAGGCTGCCCATATTTCCATAGAAATTTACCATCAAGGTTAAATACCTGTATACGTGAATTACCTGTATCAGAAATAAAAATTTCATTTTCAAAAATATCTAAATCGATTGGCTTTGAAAATTCTCCCTCTTTTGTTCCTTCTTTTCCAAAGGCAAACATAAAATTCCCATTTTTATTAAAAACTACTATTCTGCTATTCCCTGTATCAGCCACATAAATATTCCCTTTTTTATTATCTATTGCAATACCAAATGGCATTGTTAATTCACCATTTTTATTTCCATAACTGCCGAATTTACGTATAAATTTTCCTTCTGTAGAGAATACCTGAATCCGATGAAGCCCGGTATCAGAAACAAAAATCTGTTCGTCATTATTTATTGCAATATCAGCGGGAAGATTAAATTTTCCATCTGCTTGACCACGCTGGCCAAATTCAAAAAGCAGAACACCTTCTTTATCAAATACCTGGATGGATGCTTTAGTCATATTATTTACATAAATATTTTCTTTTGAATCTATTGCTATTCCAGTTGGATGCTGGATTCTATTATCTAAACCAATACCTGTAATTACTTTAATGGATTTATCAGGAGAATAATTCCGGGAATCAGCAATTAAATTTGGATTGCAATAAAATAAGATTATAAAAATAATATTTACTATTTTTTTCATACCCAGATTCTCCTTTTTTTTGACATTATTCTACCTTCCATCTTGTTTCTCTAACTAATTCGTTCAGTATCTCCTGATATTTTTCA
>CAYWFU010000110.1:0-6993 GCA_964457585.1 uncultured bacterium
TTTATCGAACATAAAAAAAGCTTGATAAATCAAGCAACTACAAATAATAAAAAACATTAAAAAGCCCCTTAAGTTACTGCCATTGGCCTTCGGCAGCAACTTAAGTTACAAAGTGACAGACACAAAGGCACAAAGTAAAAACAGTTCCAAAGCTTAGATGCACGGAGTTTTTTGGTTTTCTTTTAAACTTTGTGCCTTTGATACTTTGTGCCTAATTTGGTTTTCAATTTCCTATATTTCGAGTTAAAAATATTTTAAACTCACTGCTTGTTATAATATTATGTCATTTTTTTAGTATGTATTATTTTATAACATATAAGTGATATTTTATCAAATATTGCATTCAACTTAAATATCATTTGACATAAATAAAAAAATGTTGTAATTTATCTATAATTTATGAGAAAAATTAAATATTATTTAATAATATTTTTATTATCTTATTCAACTTTACACGCAGTAAATATCTCACCTGCATTGAAAATTCTTTTACAAATAGAAAAAAAATTTTTAGAACTTAAAACGATTAAAGGTACTTTTATTAAAACTGTTACTAAAGATGGAGAAACAGTTAAAATCCATTGTAAATTTTTTTATAAGAAACCTGATAAAATACGTTTTGATTATCTGGAACCAATTGTAAGAAATTTAAAATCCGACGGTAAAACTTTGTATTTTAGTGAAAATAAAAAACAAATTGTAAAAAGTATTTCTTCACTTTCCATTCAAGAAAAAGCAAATTATGGATTAATTACAGGATTTGGACTTGATTATTTAGCTCCAATTAAGGTAGAGCTTTATGAATTTAAAATAAAAGAGGAAAAGGGTGAAAATTTAATTATTTCTGCTGTTTCTCAAAAATCTAATCTGCCAAGTATGGAATTTTATGTAAATAAGCAAAAAAAATTTATAACAAACATCAAATATTTTGATAATAAAAATTCATTGTTAGCGGAAATAAAATTTTTTGATTTTAAGGAGATTTCTAAAGATAATTGGTTTGCAATGAAAACTGCTTTTAATAATTCTTTAATTAAAGAAGAAACAGAGTATAATAATATGAGATTTAATATTGAATTAGATGATAAATTATTTTTAGAAAAATAAAAAAAGGGGGTGACTGTATGAGAAAAATTATTTCTGTTGTAATTATTGCAATTATTTTGTCAGTTAGTTTAATAACAACAAGTTTTGCTGCAGATAAAGGGGGATTTCTTCCTGCTATTGCAACTTGTTGTTTAGGCTCAAGAGTTGGATTAGAGATGAACGAAGGAAGAAAAATTCGTTTAATGGAATGGCTGCAATTAGTAATTTCTCCAATCCCTCAAATATGGATGGCAATTGAAGCTTATGATGGAAAGACAATGTCAGAAATCGCTGCCAGTGAAGGATTATAAAAAAAGTAAATTAGATAAAATAAGGATTTAGAAGAAAGAGGTGAAAATATGAAGAAAGTAATACGTATAATACTTATTTCGCTTATCTTATCAACTTGTTTGGCGATTACTAGCTTTGCAGGCGACAAAGGTGGAATTGGCCCTTGTTGCGCCAGTTTATGTTTAGGACCTAGAGTAGGATTGGAAATGAATGAAGGTAAGAAAATTCGTACTCTTGAATGGCTACATTTAGTTCCTGTTGTTGGATATATAGCAATAATATTTGAAACATATGAAGCATATACAGGTAAAACTATGTCTGAAGTAGCATCAGCGGAAAGTTTATAATAGTTTATAAATATGGGGCATGAAAGGTAATATTTTGCCTGCTTGCCCCTAATTTTTAGGCAAAAAATATCATCATTTTTAAAATATATTGACCATTATAATTCATAAAGTTGTAATAAAACAAAATTCCTAATAATAAGGATACGGTCAAGAATGGTTTGAACAGGTGCGAAAAATAAATGAAAAATATTGTAGAAATTTTAAAAAAATATTTTGAAGAAAAAAAAGAAGTAAAAGCAGTTTATTTATATGGCTCAAGTGCTTGCGGTAAGAATACTATTAAAAGTGATATTGATATTGCTTTGTTAACTGAACCTTATAAAACAGGATGAAAAGCTTTAAAGATAAGATTCTATTTCAAACGGAATTAACAAAATTAATAGGCAATGAAGTTGATATTGTTTTTCTTCAAGAGGTTGGAGGGATTATCTCTTTTCAGATATTTAAAAGAGGACAGGTGATATTTGAAAGAGATAATAATTTTCATCGTTTTTTCAGAGCTACTAAAATCATTCAATGTCTGGATTTTAAATTTTTCGAAGGAATGATGCAAAAAGGGATGATTGAAGCAATGAAAAGAGGAGAATAAATGGTACAGAGATCAGTAATTTTAAAAAAAATTTCTCAGGTCAGACACAACCTTTTAAGATTAAAAGAAAAAAGAGATACCTCATTAAAAATCTTTAAAGAGGATATTGATAGGCAAGAAAGATAATATTTTAAATACAAATATTAAAGATATTGATGAATATCTTTTAGCAGTGGTAAATTATTTTAAATTTGAATGAAAAAAGTCAGAATATTTATTTTTTATATTCTCCAAAAATTTTTCCTTTTTTCTTTTGTTATATTTATATGCATTACCCGCAGCATTATAAATATTCCCGGTGTACCAGCCTAATTCAAAAAAAGTTATTATCCCGCCGGCAACTTCCTGATTATTTTTAAATGATTCAACCGCGCCCCAGATGAAAATTCCATTGAGTAAACAAGATAGCATACCATCGTTATATCTTTCAGTATAAATTTGTCCTGCTCCGGGAAGAATACCGGAAAGTGTGCCTGCTAAAACAGGGGATTTTTCGGGTAATTTCTGAAAATCTGCAGGAATATTTAGCAATTCAGAATTATTGGTTTTTTTGAAATTTTCAACAGCTAAATTGATATTATTATCATATAATGAATAAACCCCGGACATAAAATATACTGTATTTATATTCTTATCCATAGGGTTATCCTCAATAAAATTATTTAATTCATTTATTGCCAGATTATATTCCTTTTGTTGAAAATAACAATCAGCTAATTTTATAAAAGAAAGCTTCCCTTCTTCCTTATCAGGGTAATCATTTGCAATTGCCTGAAATGTTTTTAAAGCCTGTTCCCATTTTTCTCCATTGAAGTAGCACAATCCTATTTTGAATTTTGATTGAATTGTTTTATTCTCATTCGGGTAGTAGAATATTAATCTTTCATATTCAGTTATTGCACGATAATATTCTTTTTGCTCAAAAAGATGTTCTGCAAATTCAAACATTTTATCAACATTTGGATTTTCTTCCGCATAAATTGTAATAGTTAAAAAAATAATAATCAGAATTAATATTTTTTTCATTATTTTTCCTTTTGATACTGAGTATAAAACCAGAAATCATTATTAGAAACGGGATCATAAAAACGTTTATTGCCAAAAATTTCAATTTCTGATACAAATTTTTTTTCATCTCCTTCGTGAATCAATCGATCAGCGGTTAAAATAAATCCCAATAATGGACCATGCTTTTTATTAGCTTCAATGCTATATTGTGAACAGGTAGGATACATTGGACAGCGGCCGCCATCAAGCGGTGAAATATTTTTTTGATAAAATTTGATGATTTTATAGAAGATTTGTTTCATAAAGGAATTATCATTTTCCAGATTATCAATTAGATTTTTTTTTTCAACTTTACTAATATCCCATGGTTCATTTAAATCTTGCGCAAAAGTATAATTTATCTGGAAGTGCCAATGAATTGGCACAAAATTAAATAATAAATAATTCCTATCAGAGACAGAAGATATCTCACCGCTTGCTGCGAGGTTCTTCATTATTAAAAGAAATAAAATTATTATAGGGAATTTATTTTTCATCCTTCTCAATTTCCTTATAAACACCAAGTAAAATTTCGTTATCAGGGTCTTCCTTTAAACGTTCAGCAATTTCTTTTTTTGCCTTATTTTTATTATCTCTTTCTTTAACATATTTTGCGTCTTTTCTCTTAACTTTTAAATATGTCTTAACAGCCAGCCAGTATTTTTTTTGACGGAAATAGGTTACTGCTAAATTATATAATGGTTTTATAGAATCGGGTGATAATTTTATAGCCATCAAAAAATTTTTTTCAGCTTCATCGTAATTTTTACGCAATAAATAGAATGCGCCTAAATTATTATAAGGTGTTGATAAAGCAGAATTTAATTTAATAGATTTTTGATATAAAATAAATGCTTCATCTATTTTACCAAGTCTGTAAAAATTAAATCCCATACGATTAAGAATAATTGCATTATCAGGATTCTTTAACAGCAGCAGATTATCTGCATCAATTTCTTTTTGAATTTCTAAAAGGTTATCATTCCCTTCTGAATATATTAATAAAGAGCTATAAAAAATTAATAATAAAAATAAAAGAAATATTTTTTTCCCCATATACTAAAACTTTACTTCCGGAACATTCTTATCTTTTTCTTCGAGTTCATAATAAGCTTCTTCTTTAAGTCCTTTTATCCCGGCAAAAATATTTCCCGGAATTTTTCTTATATATACATTAAAGTCTTCCACGCTCTCATTAAACCTTCTTCTTTCATTAGCAATACGATTTTCTGTCCCGGCTAATTCATCCTGAAGACGGGTAAAATTAACATCAGCTTTTAGATTGGGATAATTTTCTACAACCATTAATAAACGGGAAAGAGCACCTTCAAATCCTCTTGCAGCTTCGATTTTATCTTTAATTGGTGTATCAGGATTAAAAGTACCGGATAGTCTGCTGCGAGCATCAGCAATGTCCTTAAACACTTTTTCTTCATGACTTGCATAACCTTTTACAGTATTAACCAGATTAGGAATTAAGTCGCTTCGTCTTTTTAATTGATTTTCAACCTGCGCCCAGGATGATTTAACTTTTTCATGCTTTGTCACAACTGTATTCATTCCACCAATAAGAAATGAAGCTATTCCCAAAAGAATCGCAAATACAACACCAAGAATAATCCATGTTTTGTTCATAATAAAACCCCCATTTAAAATTAAATATTAAATATAAAAAATCAAAATTAATGTGTCACTTCGTGACATTATCTGAAAGTGCCAATGAATTGGCACAATATAAATAATAAATATTCCTATCAGAGACAGAAGATACACTATTGCTCTGCCACAGGGTTCTTCATTATGTTTTAAATCAATAAATGTCTGCAGGACACTACAATTTTGCATTTTGAATTTTGAATTTATCTCCACAAAAACTCAGTCAACTTGAGTAATATTTTATATATCACCATCCTCTGCTTGCGCCGCCGCCGCCGCTCATCCCGCCGCCAAATCCGCCAAATCCGCCAAACCCGCCGCCACCACTAAAATCACCGCCTCTACCGCCTCCATATCCACCGCCAATAAAAGGACCTGGAGGAAAAATAGTAAAACCTCTTCTCCTGCGGCGAGGGAAAAATAAAATAATAATTAATATAATAAAAAATACAGCTGACCAATCCGAATTGAAAATATATTTCTCATTTTTTGATTTTGGTTTTCCAACACCGAGATCAACATTATACTCTTTTGCAATAATTCTTACAATTTCAATTGTACCTTCTTTTATCCCATTACTAAAATCACCCTGCTTAAAATATGGCAGAATTGATTTATCAATAATACTTCCTGCCAATCCATCAGGGATTGCTCCTTCCAATCCATATCCGACTTCTATTCTGATTTTTTTATCTTTACTGACAACTAAAAGCAATACTCCATTATCTTTTTCTTTATCACCTATTTTCCATTTTTCAAAAAGTTTTGAAGTATATACCTCAATATTTTCATCTCCCAGAGTATCAATTGTAACAATAGCCACTTCAGAACTTGTTTTTTTTTGAGTCTTTTAATAAGACCATCAAGAAAATTATATTCTTCGGGTTTGATCAAACCAGCAAAATCATTAATATATCCTTGATATGCGGGATATTGAGGTTCTGAAAAAATATTAATGTTTAAGCAAATAATGATTATAATAATATTAAACAATATTTTTATAATTTTCATGGTTTATCTATAATATCAGCAAGTTTAGAAAGAATAGACAGATATTTTTCAAAAAATTCCATAGCATCTTCAGACCCAATTTTTTTATCACCTTTTATATCATATAAAATTGCAAGTAGAATTTCAACATCTATTCCGGATTCAACACTTAATACTTTTATTATTTCTTCTTTATTTTTAGGAGGTATTTTATTTTTCAATCTGATTAAATTTTTAAATACAGGAATAAAAGATGAAAAAGTTGATGTAATTATATATTCTATATTTTCTTTATGTTTACCTGATTCTAGATATATTTGCCGCAGCTTAATAATTTTTCCTTTTAATTCCTGCTCGCACTGTAAACGCAAATTATCATGTTTTATTTCTAAATCCATAAATAAATCATTTCCCCACAATAAAACATGATTTTCCTTTATATCAAAAAATTCGATTGGAAAAACATCAGCGGAATTTTTGATTTCATCAGATGTAAATACAAGGGGGATAATAGCATCTTTTTTAGAATATTGTTCAAATAAAGATAAAGTTGGCTTAAAATTATCAAACGTAAAATTTTTCACAATAATAAGAATATTAATATTTGATTTTCCGCCGACAAAATCTATTCCAACAGCACTTCCATATAGTATAATAGATTCTACACATGAAGTGGAATTTTCAAGAAATTTTTTACAAAAATTTTCCAGTATTTTTTTTGTTTTTATATTTATTTTATCAAGATTAAGTATTTCAACAGACATTGGGTTACCTCCTTATTAAAATTATACCCAATATGTATTTTTTTGCAAGCCCATAGTACAGCACCACAGAATTAAGTATACAAAAAGAAAGTTTGAAAAATAAAACCTAGATTCGTCCTCGACATGTTTAATCGGTGATAAAACATGTCGGGAATGACACAACTTCCCGCATGTCCAATGGCATTGACACTAAATATATTATTAAATTGAGCATTGACAATTG
>CAYWFU010000111.1:0-6861 GCA_964457585.1 uncultured bacterium
AATTTTATAGACCTATTGAAGAGTTGGATATCCCTATATATTTAGACAATGAGGTTAAAATTTTTTTTAGTAAAAAAGCGTTAAATAAAAATATTGAACTTGGAAAAGTGGTCAATACTATATTGCGTAAAGAGATGGAGATTTTAGAAGAAATAGAAGCTTAAATTATATTTACATATTAAATTAAAACTTATCTAATAAAAATTAAGAAAATAAATTCAAAAACAATTAAACTATGCGCTGCACTGGAAATTTGCCAAAATCGGCAAATTCCAGTGAGCTTTGGTGTTAGGCGGGGCAAAAAGCCGCCCCGCCTAACGGCGAGCTGAGCTTTCGCTCCATCGCTTTGCTAGGCGGCTGAAAAAAAGCCGCCTAACAAATCGCTGGGGGAACAGACTTGGAGTTAGTTTATTAGCTTAATAAGGGCTTGCGACGAAATAACTGTAACAAATTTATTATAAAAAAAATCATATAGGAACGCATGAAAATATTTAAATTGTTACAGTTATTTCGTCGCAAGCCCTAAAGAGAAGATCTAAAACAAATAGTAAAATAAAAATAATTTAGCAGCAATTAAAATTATAATTTATCAACAGGTTGTCCGAAAACTTCTAAATTACTATCAAAAATGGTATAATAGGTTTATTGAAGTTATTTACAACTGGAGGTCTTTAAATGGACTTAAAAGAAATTGAAAAATATTGGATAGAATCTTCACAAGATGCGTTTGATACAGCAAAAACATTGTTTGAAAATAATAAATTTATTTATTCAATGTTTTTTTTGCATTTATCTATTGAAAAGATGCTAAAAGCATTATTTGTAAATCAAAATCAAGCTGAAGCTCCATTTGGGCATAATCTACAAAATATAGCTTCAAAAATTGAAAACATAAATTTTGATAAAAATACAATGGAATTATTTGCACAAATTACAACTTTTAATATAGCTGGAAGGTATGATGATTATAAAAAAAATTTTTATAATATTTGTAATTTGGAGTTCGCAACAAATTATTTGAATAAAGGAAAGGAGTTATTAGAATGGCTCAAGTCCCATCGCAAGTAATAAATTCAATAAAAAGATTTAAAGAAAGTATCAAATCCGGACTTAATGTAAAAAAAGTAATCCTTTTTGGTTCTTATGCTCGTGGTAATTATACAGACAATAGTGATATAGATGTTTGTATAATTGCAGAAAATATTTCCAATAATTATTTGGTAATGCTTCAAATAGCTCCAAAGGTTATTGGTATTGATGTGAGAATTGAACCTGTTGTATTTTCTGATAAAGAATTCAATGAATTAAATGTATATGGTTTGCTTAAAGAAGTTAAAGATTATGGGATTGAAGTTTAAGATTTAATTTTATATAAAAATTTATAAAATAAGAAACAAAATTTACAGCAAAAGCAATTAAAATTTACAACTATGCAATGCATCGGATCTTTGGAACCAAGAGTCAAGAGAAAACTTTCCCTCTTCCCCTTTAAGCGAAATTTTTTGACTCTTAGGGTATCTTGTTTGCGCTCGTAAGGTTTTGTATTTATCATAACAAATTTTTTAATACGTAAAACCCTTTATTTTACTAATTGCAACAGATATTATTTTATTTTAAACAACAGATTTTTTTTATTTTTTTTTTATCCCACGCATCTTTTTGAGACTTTTTTTAGCCTATTTAAATTTATGGAAATATATGAGGGGGCATACTCATTTTAAAAAGAGACCTTTTTGGCCAATCCGCTGATGATACTCTCCCTCTTTCTGTCATCTGTTACTTTTAGAATTTTACGTTATTAAAATTTATTATGATTATCTACTTGAACCTGTTTGTTTTATTTCTATTTTCTTTTCTTTTCTCTTTTTTTTGGATCATATTTTTCTCCGCTTTTCCACATTCCGTATAATGTTGCCAATATACTTCTGGCTACAGTTAATTTTGCTCGATGTGACGGAATCCCTTGTTCTAAAGTCATTCTTAAATAATGTTGTCTAAATGGATTGCCGCTTGCTTTGATTGCAGCTTCGGCTGCTTGCTTTATTGTATATTTTAATAATCGGTTATAATCTTTTGTTAATTTCTTTGAATATATTTTACCTCCTGATGATCGTTCCATTACTCCTAATCCGGTATACATCCAAATTTTTTTCTTGTTTGCAAATCTATGCGGTGTTTCCAATATTCCTGATATTGTTGATGCATGAATAATCCCTATTCCATGGACATCTGTGAATTTTTTTATTTCTACATATTTTTTGCCTTCAACTTTTATAGCTTTCAAAATATCGTTTTTGTTTTTATTTATTTCATCTACTTGATGCCATAAGCTATTCGTTATTATATGTACTATTGGAACTTCGGGTAATTTGCTTTTCCATCCATTGCGATATTTTTGATTATATACTGTTTCTCCTGTACACATTATTCCGTTTTGTCTGAATTTTGCTTTTAATTTATTTTTTATTCGAGCTCCATTTTTTACTGTATCATGATATGCTAATACTAATTCTCTAAATCTTCTTCGTTCTCCGACTGAATGATAAATCTTTTTGATGTATCCTCCTCTGGCAAGTTGCCCGAGTTTTAAAGCATCTATCGGATCTTTTTTTTCCCCTGATGAACTTATCCAATGATTAATTTTAGGATCACTTATTATAAGTTCTTCTAAAAGTAAAGTAACAGCAGATGAAAAAGTTAAATTTACTGCAACTGTTGCTGATATCGATAATGATATATTAACCATAACATGGTCAGCTAATAGTGGTTCATTAAATCAAACCACAGGTTTGAGCATAACATAGACAGCACCTTCATCTGGTGGAGTTTATAGTATTTCTGCAAAAGTTACTGATGATCATGGTGGTTCAGCAACAGATAGTAAATCTATACAAGTTAACTCAGATACTACTCCACCAACAAACACAACAGATAATAATTTTATTAACAATGGTGAAACAACCACATCATCTCCAGTAGTTACTTTATCGATATCAGCGACGGATAATATAGGTGTTACAGGTTATTACATATCAAAAAATTCAAACACACCTTCTGCGTCAGAATCTGAATGGACATCAATTAGTGCAACAACAAATTATTCAGCTAATGTATCTTTTACATTAAGTAGTGGCGATGGTACAAAGACAATCTATGTATGGTTTAAAGATGCAATAGGAAATATATCAGCAAGTACAAGTGGTAGTATAAAGCTAATAACAGTAAGCGATGATACTACTAATATTACTAATGGCCTTGTTGCATATTACCCATTTAATAGTAATGTTAATGATGAAAGTGGTAATGGAAATAACGGAACTGTTTATGGAGCGGAATTAACAACAGACAGATTTGGGAATGAAAACAGCGCGTATAATTTTACTGCCGCGAGTGGTTATGTTTTAGTGCCGAATCCTTCAGGTTTGCCTGTTGGGAATACCGATAGGAGTATGGGGGCATGGTTTAAGACTTCTGTCTCAGATAATCGTATATTAATGTTAATGAGTTATGGTTCTCCCAGTACAAATCGTGCGTTTGGTTTATATGTAGTAGACGGTAAGGTTCATTGTGATTCATGGAATATTGCTTTTAACGGAGGTCCAAATATTGCAGATAACAATTGGCACTTTGCTATGGTGTCGCATAGCAGTTCAAATGGGACTGTTTTGTATGTAGATGGGGTAGCAGTAAAAACAAGCGGGAATATATTTACTACAAGTTCAGAAACTCCGTTTCAGATTGCACGCTGGGTTAATAATACGGGTTATTTTATCGGCGCTATTGATGATGTCCGTGTTTACAACTATGCTCTTTCTGAGTCAGAAATTAAAGCACTCTTCAATTCGGGTATTTAATTATATAGAGTACAATGGGAGATTAACGGGACAATACTATATTAAAATGAGGGGAATAGTTGGGGATGCGGAGAGTGCATCTAACGACAAAAAAAATTATTTAAAAGGAGCTTTAACAGGTGTGCAATGCACTGACTGCACCACCCTGATTACCCTCAGCGGAAATAGACGCACCAACGGCTATTTTCCGCTGCAATGTTTTGTTCTGAATTTTATTTGAATCTTCTAAATATTTTAAGCTACACTTCGTTTACTATTTTCTATATTTATTACAACTTTATCTTTTTGTTTTTTCCAATTTTTAAATTTATTTAATGCCTGTGAATTTATTTCTTTTATAGATTTATTTTTCAAATCATTAAATAATTCATGTCTTGCTTCATGTAGTTCCCATAATGATTCATCTTCTTTTTTGGAATAATCATTTTTATAAATCGCCATATTTAGCACCTCCAAATATTTGTAATGATCCGATTTCAATTATCTCATAATTGTTTTGTTTATTTATTTCATGGATTTTTTTAATTGGATTTAAGTTAACTATATGTTTAAAATTCCACGATGCTAAACAATCTATTTTGTTTATAGTAGCAATAGCTATATGATAAGCATCTTCAGGTTCTGACTTTGGTATTGCACCTTTTGTTATATAAATATTACTTAGATTAATTGCTTTTTCATGCAATTCCAAAATTTTTATTTTATAATCTAAAATTAAATTTTTAATATTTTCTTTTTTGGAAATATTTTGTAATCTTTCAATTTCTTCAATCGTTATTACAGACATATATAACAAATAGTTGGATGATTCATATTCAAACCATTTTTGTGTTATTAATTGTCTTACTGGTTTTGAATAATCAAAATATGCACTTGGTATTGACGTATCTAAATATAATTTAGGCTTCATAAAATAAATATAGCAAAAATCCGTCCATAATACAATTATATTTTAAGCATGATATATTTATTTCTTACCTTTTCTTGAATTGCATGACTGGCACATAAGCATTGCATTTGTTAAAGTTGATTTACCACCAAGGGCATATGGTTTTATGTGATCAATTGTAAAATTTGTCCAGGAAAGTGGTTTATGGCATCGGGAACATTGTTGACCTTTATTTTGACTTCCGATACGTTGACGTCGTCGTCATCTGCTTTGATGCTCGCTAACGGAGCTGAATTACTTTGGGAAGGCACGTCTTCCCTGTGGCCTGCAACATTCTCTGTGTACGCTTCATCCGTTTCGTTCGGTAATATTATTACCTTCCTGACGGATGCAACACTCGATACTGGTGGCTGGCTAAGCCTTGCCAGATATAGACTTTCACTATATAAGAAGCACCAAGCTTCGCTTGGCGCACCAACGAGGCTGTTGAAAAACTAATTTTACAGTATTTTTCTTGCCTCAGTTTTTAATTTTGATTTTTTATCTTAATTTGAATTTTTTAACGATTTTTTTGTAAAAATATTTTCATTTATTTGTTTTTTTGTTTTATTAGCTTTAGTTATTGATTTTAGCTTACTTTATTCCTTGATTCTACCTCATTTTCTACGCATTTGCTAATCCATAATTATTTATTTTCCCGATATTATGTACTATTGCAAATAGTTTCCATTGTATGTTTACTTTATTTTTCCCTCTTAATGTAAATCGGGTCGTCAATCCTTTATTTTGTTTTACATTACCGAACACAGGCTCTATTATTCCCATTCGCTTACTATATATGTATCTGCCCATTGTAGAATCTATTTTTGCTTTCATCTTCTCTATTTGTTCATCTACAGCTTGTTTTGTCCTATCATAAAATTTATGCACTTGCCTTGCAACTGTATTTGGATTTCTTAAGCATTTTTCTTTTAACTCACACGCGCGGCATGCTGTTACTTTCGCCATGTACGCTATTGCTTTTCCACTTCTATTTGTATATTTGCTATTCCTTACATATAATTCGCTTCCTGCCGGACATATTAATTTTTTCGTATCTTTATCATATTTAAAATCTTCCGGATTAAAGTATTTTTTTTCACTTTCTTTCTCATATTTATATACTGATTTTTTGTGCCTCTCGGCTGTTGCAAATCTTGGATCTCTTTGTCTAAATCCTTTATCCGGTATATATGCGTCTAACTCTTTTTCATTTACCATTTTCACATTATCTTTGCTATGAAATCCACTGTCTGCAATTATCTTTACGTCTTTAATATTTTTACCTATTGATTCTAATTTATCTTCTGTTTTTTCTATTACATCTTTTAATACTTTTTCATCATTCCCATTTCCATACACTTCTGCGCTTACTATTACCTGATGCTTGGAATCCGTTGCTGCTATGCCATTGTAGCCCTGCACAACTCCATGCGATGATACCATCTTTGCACTTTCATTGTCTGTTATATTGCTTTTGATTGCGTTCCCCTTTGCTCCTTCTTTATCTTTATTTTCTTTCATCCATTTAGTTATTTTTTCTATTTTATCTTGTAGCTTTTTTATTCGCGCATCTTTTTCTTCTTCTTTATTTTTTTCTTTGCAAAATCTGCTTTTGTTCCGCTCCATTCCTTGGAAGCATTGGACGGAAGCTTACATCCATCTATCGCAAACATTGTTCCGCCTATCAGTCCCATTTTTCCCTACATTATTTTCTCATCTTCTTCTAATATGCCTGCCTTTAGCCATTTGTGTATTAGTTTAAGATAGCTCTTGTCTTCTATTCGATGCTCCAACATTTTTATCATCCATTCATGGTCTATATTATCGAAGAAGCCCTTTATATCGGCATCTACTATCCATCCGTATCTGCCTTTTTGTATATTTAGCCGTAATTCTAATCCTGCTTTGCGTGGGCTGTGTCCTCGTCTATAGCCATGACTGAATTCATAAAAGTCTTGTTCATATATTGCCTCAAGTATTTTGGATGCTGCTGTCTGAGCTACTTTATCCGCTATTACTGGTATCACAAGCGGTCTTCTGCCTCCTGCTTTAGGTATATATTTCCGTTTTACCAGT
>CAYWFU010000112.1:0-6699 GCA_964457585.1 uncultured bacterium
CTTAAAAAATATATCAGATTGAGCTTTTCTGCTCTTACTAATTTCACCATATTTGAATAATCCTAATAAAATATTTCAAAAACAAATAAAAAATTTTTTGGCGGGGAAAAGCTTTTAAAAAAATAAATAAAATACGATTTTGTACTGTAATTTCAGAGTCTTATCTTTTATATATCAGAAAAAGAATAGATTTAAATCGATAAAAAATATCTTGAATTTAGATTTTTTAGGAGTATACTATAAATACATTCCTTAAAATAATACTTAAACTGTTTTAAAATGTGTGTTGACCAATTATTTTGATGTTGTAGAGAATTGTTATTGCTGTTACGAGTCACAGAACACGTGACAGGGATAATGGTTTTTAAATGTTGGAGAAATTCACAATGAATAAAATAACAGAGCGTATTAAAGAAATTCACCTATTAAATACTCAATTCCTTTTTGTTCCGCTAATAAAAAAAATCCTAATTATAATAATAATGATTTTTTGTCTTTCTGGGAGAAATATAATTTTTGGGCAGGCAGAAGATGTTAATCAAAAAGTTGAAAAAAATATTAGAATATATGCTGGAAAAGAGAAAACCTCTTCTGAAGAAAAGAAAAAATCTTTTGAAGAATTAAATAAATTAGGCGACAAAGCTATACCCAAATTAGAAGAACTGTCTGATTCACAAGATGAAGATATAAGGCATACAGCTATTAATTCTATTTTACAAATACAAGGTAAAAGTGAAAAAATTTTTATTAAGGCAATAAATGATAAAAGTTTTAAAGTTCAAATAATACCTTTACTTTGGCTAAAAGTTAAAGAAAAAAAGGATGAAAAGGATGAAGAATATAAAACTTGGAAGGAAAAACTCAAAAATGATTTTAATGAAGTGAAGTTTAAAGAATTGGCTGAAATTGTTGAGCAAAATAAAGGTAATTGGAAGAAATCAATATACATAGGCGAGCAAGGGAAAAAGTTTGACGGATGGTATGCTTCAGTATATTTAATTGAAATGGGAGACAAATCTTTTCCTTTAATAAAAAAAGAGTTAGAAAAAAATGTTAAAAGTCCACTATGGCCGGTATTTTCTGAAATAGTATTAAAACATCCTGAAGAAAAATATGGATTAACATTTCTAATTGAGCTATTAAACAATAAGATAAAAGAATTAAAAAATGTAGGTAAAAATGAAAAAGAAATTGGTAGAGAATTGGCTATTGTTTCTTCTTATATTGATACAATAATATCTGCTCATCCTGAGGTTGTTGAGTTTAATGATATTAAACAATTACAGCAAATTATAGAACCTATGAAAAATAAAAATAGCATTCTTGAATGTAAAACATCCAATAATTTATATACCATAATAGAGGATTCTCTAAAAAAGTTAAATAAGGATAAATAAAATGAAACCAAAATGTTTTTTCATGATTTTATTGTATTTTTGTTTATTCGTAATAAACCAAAATTCTTATTCAAAAGAAGTTGGTGATATATTATATGAAATTAAATCAAAGGAATGGGGGGCAGCATACAGTCAATATAACTTTAATGAAGTTATAGGACATGCAATGATTTTTGCAGGTACAGATGAAGACGGAATTGATTGGGTAATTCATGCCCCTGCAGTTGATGAAGATGGTAATCCTAAAAAGTTATTTTTTGAACCTATTCAAGCATCCGGTTATGATGGGATATTAGAAGATTTTAAATGTTTTTCTGGAACGACGAAAGAACAACGCAAAAAGATAGTTTCATTTGGTTATTCTAAAAGAGGTGCCCCTTACCCTAGTCCTGGAAGTAAATGGTATTTTTTAATTGACAAACCTACCATAGAACAACAAAAAGGATACGAATTATTTAATGGAAATGAATGTTATTCTTGTGTTGGTATTGTTGAACGTTGTTACGAAGAAGCACAGGTTGGAGGTGTTGAAGGTCCGACTCCTAATGGATTTGGCAGAGATTTGGTTAGAGAATATTATCCAATTTGGCCAATACAAAATCCTTTATATACTACTTGGAATGAAGCGGAAGGGTCATATGTAAGTCATGATGCTCCTCCTCCATATTATACAACTGAAGGTTGGGTGTTTTTTCCATATACGCAATGGTACAAACAAGACACAATATTAACAGTGAATAATCCAATAGATATTGACTCAAAAATGAGAATGATTCCATCAGTTTCCACTTCACCCACAATTAATTTAGTTGCTCCAGCAGAAAGTGAAGTAATCCCTATGGGGATTTCCAAATACAATTTAAAAGCTACTGCTACCGATGGTGTAAATGGTTCAGGAATTTTCAAGGTTGAATTTTATCTTGATAATGCAACTGTACCATTCAAAGTTTATACATATAAAGATTTACAAGGTAATCCTGTCTTTTATTATGAAAACGAATCAGTTCCAATAGAATTATCAGAATATACTTATGAAATGGATATATCAAATCTCTCAGAAGGTGAGCATAAAATCATAGCCAGAGCAGTAGACAGAGCAGGAAATTGGTCATCCGACACGCTGCACAATCTTACTACTCCACAAAATTTTTCAGCTATTGCTTAACAACCCTTTTTTTCTTCCATACAATTAAATCATTTAACCAATAAACCGCATATTTACTATATTTTCAGCTTTTTTACATATTTGTAGGGTGGCATTTATGACACTATAATTTGATACAATTTTATAATTCACGTTTGCACTTTTCCGACAGTCAAATCAGGAAATACGGAGTTTTCGCTATTAAAACGGAGGCAATAGAAACTTTATAAATCATCCCATCACCTCCTTATTTATTTCGCCCTTTCAGGGCGTGAGGCTGTCTCACGACAGCCAAATTGGTAAGATAACATTTATTGAAATATATAATCCATGCTCATCACCTCCTTTTCCGTTCGCTTCTCTCACTTTCGCCCCTTCGGGTCGTTTGGGTCGTCTTACGACGCCCTAAAATCAAAACACATCAGCGGGGGCTCTCCACATATACACGGCTATCATGCACCTTGCAAAACAAAAATCGCAAGTTGCACGCCAGCCTATTGCCAACTCCAGCTCCAGCGGTCTTGGTGCTCGGACTTCAGCCAGCATAAAAAAGCTGTCTTCCGTTTCCTCCGCTCCAAGCCTGCTTCAGTCTCCTCATCGTTGTAAATTGGCGTCTTTGGGACGCCTTTGGAAAAAAATCAGTCAGCAATCATAATTACAAATTACAACAAATATCACATGGTTTTTTATTTGTACTTTTCTTTTTTTTAAAGAAGATTAATTGAAATATTTATTTTAAAATTTTTTTATTTTTCCCTCGCCAAAGAAAATTATTAAATTCAAAACAAATAATATTTTAAAAGTTTTCTATTTCCTTCTTAAAAGTCTAAATCATAAATTCAAAAACAATTAAAAATCTTTTTCCTCTCTCATAAAATTAATTAAAATTCATAAACCTATTTAAAACTGAAAGAAAAGCTGTCAGCTTTTTTTTCTCCGTTTCTCCTTCGGATGGTGCTTTGTGTACATTCTCCGCAAATCTTTTATCATTACTCTTGCATAACGTTGTGTTGTCCCAAGACTACCATGACCTAGAAATTCTTGTATATATCGGATTGACATTCCATTTTCAAGCAAATGCGTTGCTATACTATGTCTGATTATATGTGCTGTTACTGGCTTTGAAATATTGCTTGCAACTCCATATTTCTGGATTAGCTCACAAAGCCCCTGCCTCTCAAACCCTCTGCCGTTAAGAGTCAAAAACAAAACCTCTTGTCTCTTTTCTTTTAAAAATTTCTGTCTAATTTCAAAAATATATTTCCTTAAATATTTTATTGCTATGGGAATTAACGGTATTAGTCTGTCTTTTTTACCTTTTCCCTCTTTGATGAATATTATTTTATTTTCAAAATCAACATCATTTATTTTTAACTTCCTTAATTCAAAATTCCTGATTCCTGTTGCATAAAGCAACTCCAGTATCGTCTTGTCTCTAAATCCGATAATATTGTTTTCTTTGGGGATAGACAGAATTTTTTCAATTTCATCTTGAGTAAGAATTGTCTGTGGTAAGCTTTTCTTTTGTGCAGGTATTTCCATATCCAAAGTTGGATCATAAAAAATTATGCAATTTTTATTTAGCCATTTAAAAAACTCTTTTAATGGTTGCAGTTTCTTTACTATTGTCAGTACCGACAGAGACTTTCCGTTCATCGCTTGCTCCGTTGCTTTAAAAACATTTGAAAAATTATTTTAATAATGTATAATATTCGTAATTTATACTTAAATGTATTATAAAATAATGCAAATATAGAAAGAAAATAGAATGAAAAAAGTCATTAAAGAAAATTATAATTTAGTATTAAGTAAGGTATCTTCTATTTTAGAAGAAGCAAGAAAAAAAACAATTAGACAGATTGATACTGTTATAATTGAAACATATTGGAAAATAGGAGAGATTATTGTTAAAGAGGAACAGAAAGGAAAAGAGAAAGCTAAATATGGAGATTATTTAATTAAACGTCTTTCTGATGATTTAACAAAAAAATTTGGTAAGGGATTTAATGTTGCTAATATATGGAATTTTAGACAATTTTATCTTACATACCCAAAACTCTACGCACTGCGTAGAGAATTATCATGGACACATTATAGAATACTTATGCGGATTGAAGAAAAAGATGCAAAAATTTTTTATGAACTTGAAACAATAAAAAACAATTGGTCATCAAGAGAATTGCAAAGACAAATAAATTCATTATTATTTGAGCGTTTAGTATTAAGTAGGAATAAAAATAAAGTTTTAGAACTATCACAAAAGGGACATATAATTGAGAAGCCAGAAGATGCAATAAAAAATCCTTATATTTTAGAGTTTCTGGGTTTACCAGAAAAAAGCTATTATACTGAATCTCAGCTTGAGCAAAAATTAATAGATCATTTACAAGAATTTATTCTTGAACTGGGAAAAGGTTTTACTTTTGTTGGTAGACAAAAAAGAATAACAATAGATAATGAACATTACTATATTGATCTTATTTTTTATCATCGTATTTTAAAATGCCTTGTTTTGATTGATTTAAAAATAGGTGTTCTTTCCCATGGAGATGTTGGACAAATGAATTTTTATTTAAATTATATTAAAGATAAAGAAATGATTGAGGGTGAGAATCCACCCATTGGAATAATTCTTTGTACTGAAAGAAATAAAAGTAAAGTTTTTGTCGAATATGCCCTCGGTAGTCTAAAAAATAAAATATTTGTTTCTAAATATAAATTATATTTGCCAACAAAACAACAGTTAGAATCAGAAGTTAAAAAAGAAATGAGTATTTTAAAATTAACTTAAAAACGTGATTAATATCATCACATATTTAAAAAAATGTTGACGGAATAATTAAAGGATAATATAATCTGTTTATAAGTTAACAGGAATTTCAAAAACATCAGGAGAAATTGTGTTTATGAATGATTAAAAGCTGTTAATATTCTAATAATATAAATTTTAGCATTAAGCTTTTTCTCTTAAGGAGGACTTAGGGCCTCTAACGCTGAAGTAAGAGATTAGCTGTTGCTATTTCCTTGGTTTCGGCCAAGGAAATAGGGGCAATAGTCTTTTATCGGATTTACTTCAGCGTTGCCGGTAACTGATTGTTAGCCCCTTTTTTTATTGGTTAAAAAGGGGGATAAAAAATAGATGGAGAAATATGAAAATGCCAACAATAGGAGAAATGTTTATACTTTGGCTTATACTTTTTATTGTATCTTTTATTGCAGCACTTATTGAAGACCATTTCTCTGATAATGATAAAAAATGGAGGCGATAAAAATGACAATAAATACAACAGAGTTGTTAAACAATATTTTCAAATTTTATCAAGATGCCTTCGTAAAAGATATTAAAGCAAAGGAATATCTTAATAGTCTTGGTTTTTATAGTGATGATGTATTTGCAAGATTTAAGCTTGGCTTTTCAAACGGTTCTCTTCTTAAAGCAATTCCTTCCAAAGGTTCAATACGTAATGATCTTAAAGAATTGGGTTTATTAATCAAAAGTAAAGAATACTTTTATGATTGCCTGATATTTCCAATATTTGACAAAGATGATAATTGTATTGGACTAATAGGGAAAAGAATTTCGGATCATAAAGAAATTTTTTTACCCAATCCACTGGAAACAGTTTTTAACTGGAAAGCAATAGTTGAGAATAAAATTTTAATATTTACTGAGACAATGGTTGATTCTTTAACATTATACCAACTTGGTTATTTAGAAACAATTCCATTAATCGGTGAAATTCCGGAAAGTTTATTTAATTTGCTAAAAACATACAACAATAAAAAAATTTATCTACTATTAAATTCACAAGAAAAGATAGATTATCTGTCCCAGAGATTAGATGAGCTTGGTGTTGTAACTTATAAAATTAATTTAGCTGATAGAGTTAGTATTTATGAATACATTCATAAACATAGTCATATTAAAAAAGATTTTGAAAAATTATTAAAAGAAGCTGAGCCAGTAGCTAGTAAAATAGGGCAAGAGGGTATAGTCAAAGTTACTGATGATATTATTACTTTTGAGTTTTCTAAGCGTAAATATAACGTGAAAGAACTGGATATGGAAGATAAAAAACGTTTAAGAGTCAATATACGAGCTGTTTCAAATGATATTATCCATATTGATACTTTAGATTTATACGTAAGCAGAAGTAG
>CAYWFU010000113.1:0-6691 GCA_964457585.1 uncultured bacterium
CTATTACCCACAAGTCTGGGTAAATAGCATTGACAATTGGCAATTGAGCATTGAGGTTTAAATCCTTTGGCGTTATTAATATAAATTGAATTATAATGCTCAATTGTCAATGCTCAATGCTCAATCGTCAATGAAATATTTGCAAATTTCAAGCATTTTCAGACTTGTGGGTAATCGTTAGATTATTTTGGGGCGTCGTCAAGCGGTAAGACACTGGACTTTGAATCCAGGATTCGGAGGTTCGAATCCTCCCGCCCCAGCCAAAATAATGAGGTTTACAATGAATAAAATAAGCACAATAATTTTAGCTGCAGGTGCTGGCACAAGGATGAAATCGGAATTACCAAAAGTTCTTCATCCAATTTGCGGCAAACCAATGGTTTTATACGTGTTAAAAACTATTGATAAATTAAAATTGGATAAAAAAATTATTATTATCGGCAATAAAGCGCAAATGGTGCGCAGTGCTTTAAGCGATGAGAAGCAGGAATTGACCTTTATTTTGCAGAAAGAACAGAAAGGGACAGGGCACGCTGTAAAACAGACAAAAAAAGAATTTGTTAATTATGATGGTGATGTATTAATTCTTTATGGAGATATCCCTTTATTAAGAAAAGAAACTATTTTAGAGTTAATGAAAATTCACCGCAGAAATAAATCCAGCGCAACAATATTAACATGTTTAATGAAAAATCCATCAGGTTATGGGCGTATAATTCGTGATAATAATGGTAAAGTAGTTAAAATTATTGAAGATAAAGACGCTTCTTTACCTCAAAAAGAAATAAAAGAAATAAATACAGGTATATATTGTTTTAATGTTAAAAAGCTATTTGAAGCATTGCAGCTTATAAAACCAAATAATAAACAGAATGAATTATATCTTACAGATGTAATTCAAATATTTTTTCAAAAAAAATATAAAATCAGCACCTTAGTTTCCAGAAATGAAGAAGAGACAATGGGAATTAATAATCGGTGTGAATTAGCTCAAGCTAATGATTACATTCGAAAATCTATTTTGGAATACTGGATGAAAAACGGTGTTACTATTATTCATCCTGAAAGTACATTTATAGATGAGGAAGTAAAAATAGATAAAGATGTTGTAATTTATCCCTTTACAATAATTGAAGGAAATAGTATAATTAAATCTTATTGTAAAATTGGTCCTTTTTCGTATATAAAAAATTCATCGATATCTAGAAATACCAATGTTGTGAATTCAATTATTTTGGATAGTATAGTGAAAGAGGAAGTAAAGATAGGTCCATTTAGCAATATAAGACCAGGAACAGTTTTAGAGAAGAATGTAAGAGTGGGTAATTTTTGTGAGATAAAAAAATCACATGTTAAAAGCGGAAGCAAAATCCCTCATTTAAGCTATGTAGGGGATAGTGAAATTGGGGAAGAAGTTAATATGGGTGCAGGAACAATTACCTGCAATTATGATGGAAAAAATAAATTTAAAACTATTATTGAAGATAATGTTTTTATTGGCAGTAATTCGAATTTAATTGCTCCAGTAAAAATTGGCAAAAATGCTCTGATTGCAGCAGGTTCAACAATTAATAAGGATATACCTCAGGAGGCTTTGGGTATTGCTCGTGCAAAACAAATGAATATTTTAGATTATAGAAAAAAAGTGAAAAAATAATATCAATAAACATTAAGGGAGAAAAAAATGGATATCTCTCCAGAATTAAAAGTTTTTTCCGGGACAGCGCATCCCGCATTAGCTAAAGAAATTTGTGATTATTTAAAAATCCCTTTAGGTAATTCTGAAACCTTTCAATTCAGTGATGGAGAAATTTTAGTAAAAATTCTTGATAATGTACGCGGTGGAGATGTTTTTGTAATTCAGGCTGTCTGCGAAGAAGTTAATAAAAATTTATTTGAAGTATTAATAATGATAGATGCTCTCAGGCGTTCTTCAGCAAATAAAATTACAGCAGTTATTCCATATTATGCTTATGCACGGCAAGATCGCAAAACAGAACCAAGAGTACCAATTACTGCTAAACTAGTTGCTAATTTATTGACTACAAGTGGTATTGATAGACTTGTTGCCATGGATCTTCATGCAGGACAAATTCAGGGCTTTTTTGATATTCCTGTTGATCATTTATTTTCTGCGCCTGTTGTTGTAGATTATTTTAAAAATAAAAACCTTCCCGATCTTGTAGTCGTTTCACCTGATGCAGGAGGTGTTGAACGAGCAAGAGCTGTTGCAAAAAGATTAAAAGCATCTTTAGCTATTATAGATAAAAGACGGGTAGGCCCTAACGAAGCTGAAGTTATGAATGTTATTGGTGATATACGGGATAAACCGGTTTTGATTCTGGATGATATAATTGATACCGCAGGGACATTGATAAAAGCTGCAAATGCTTTGAAAGACCGCGGAGCAAAAGAAATTTATGCGCTTGGGACACATCCAATATTATCAGGACCAGCTATTGAACGCATTAAAAATTCACCGATTAAGGAAGTGGTGGTTACTAATAGTATCCCTATAGCGAAAGAAAAAATGATACCGCAGATAAAAGTACTTTCTATAGCATGGCTTCTTGGAGAAACAATTAAACGTATTCATGAAAATACTTCTGTGAGTTCATTATTTATATAATTTTCAGACAGTAAAGTTAAGAAATACTTATGTAGTAGTGGCTGGATTACTATCCAGCTTATATCTATAACTATTTATTTTTGAAAGGAGAAACAAAAATTGGAACAGATGGATTTAATAGCACATACTAGAGATAAGGTAGGTAAAAGCGCAGCAAAAAAAATTAGAATTACTAATAATATTCCATGTACTCTTTATGGAAAAAATAGTAATGAAATTAATGCTGTGAATATATCAGTAAATAAAACTGATTTTTCTAAAATTGTTGCAGCACATGAGGGAGAAAATTTAATTTTTACACTTAAAATTAATGATTCCTCAGAAAAAATCGTTGATACTAAAACAGTTATAATAAAGGATATTCAGAGGGATCCAATAAAAGAAGATATTATTCATGTTGATTTTCAGCATATATTACTGGATAAAAAATTACGCACAAAAGTACCTGTTATTCTACGCGGTAAACCAGAAGGAGTTAAATCAGGCGGTGTTCTAGAGCATATTGTACATGAACTTGAAATAGAATGTCTTCCTCTGGATATTCCAAAATATATTTCAGTTGATGTTTCTCATTTAGCACTTAATCAATCTTTGCATGCAAAAGCAATACCTCAACAGGAAAAAATAAGAATATTATCTAATGGGGATTTAACAATTGCTGTTGTTGCAACAATACGTAAAGAAGAAGAAAAAGAAGTTAAGAAAGAAGAACAAGTAGCAGCTGAACCTGAACTTGTTAGCAAAAAAGGTAAAGCTGAAGAAACAGAAGAAACAAAAGAAGCAGCAGCAGAAACTAAACCTGGAGCTAAACCAGCAGGGAAGCCAGCAGCAGGTAAACAGGCAGCAAAGTAATTATTAAAATATCGTAAAACGTGAAATGTGAAGAGAGTCGTCAGAGCAAAAACAAATAAAAATTTTACAGCTCTGACTCTTTTATTAATTCTTCTTAACCTAAAATGATTCATAAAATAATAATTGGTCTTGGAAATCCTGAAAAAAAATATTCATTAACCCGACATAATATAGGGTTTTTAGCAATTGATGCTTATTCTAAAATTAAAGAAATGGATTTTTCCAGAAAAACATGCAGCAGTGTAATTGCTAAAAAAGTAATAAATGAAAAAACAATAATTTTGGCAAAACCGCAGACATACATGAATTTAAGCGGTAAGGCGGTAAAAGAACTTTCCAGCTATTTCCCTGTCTCCTTAGAAAATATATTAGTTATATGCGATGATGTAAATCTTTCTTTTGGTAGAATCCGATTTAGATCTAATGGTAGACATGGTGGACATAATGGCCTTTTATCAATAATAGAAAATTTGAATACAGATCAATTTCCTCGTTTGCGTGTTGGAGTTGGCAGTCCTGATAAAAATTTGGATATGAAATCATATGTTCTTATGAATTTTACATCACTGGAGCATAAAAATCTGGATGAAAAGATATTGCCAACTATTATAGATGCAATAAATACTTTTGTTGAGAATAATATCCATGCTGCAATGAATAAATTTAATGGGACTAATTTGATTGAGGAATAACAGAAGGCAGAAGACAGAGGATAGAAGACAGAAGACAGAAACAAAAAATAGAAGATAGAAAATAGAAGTTGGCAAGCTCATAGGGAGAAAAATAAAATTATGCAGATTGATACTATAAATAAATTAGAACGAACAAATTCATGCGGTGAGCTTAATGAAAGTATGCTTGGCAAGCAGATTGTGATTATGGGCTGGGTACAGAACTGGCGCGATCATGGAGGGATTGTTTTTATTGATCTCAGAGATAGAACAGGAATTGTACAGACAGTTTTTAATCCTGCTTTAAATAATGATATTCATGCTAAAGCTCAAAATTTAAGAAGCGAGTTTGTGATTGCAGTAAAAGGCGAAATATCCACAAGACCTGAAGGCACAGAAAATTTGACTCTTGCAACAGGTAAAGTTGAAGTAATAGCAAACGAATTATATATTCTTAATACTTCACAGACACCGCCTTTCATGATAGATAATGAAACCAATATTTCTGAAGATTTACGCTTGAAATATAGATATCTGGATTTAAGGCGTCCGGTGCTTCAGGAAAAAATGATTTTCCGTCATAAAGTATGCATGAGTGTTCGCAATTTTTTATCACAGAATAATTTTCTTGAAATAGAAACACCAATGCTGACAAAAAGTACACCTGAAGGAGCTCGTGATTATCTTGTTCCTTCAAGATTAAATCCCGGAAAATTTTATGCTCTTCCTCAGTCTCCGCAGCTTTTCAAACAGCTTCTTATGGTTGCCGGACTGGATAGATATTTTCAGATTGTTAAATGCTTCCGTGATGAGGATTTACGGGCTGACAGACAACCTGAATTTACTCAAATAGATATGGAAATGTCATTTGTAAATGAAGAAAGTGTTATAGACATTTCCGAACGGATGGTAAAAACTATTATGGCAGATGTGGTTAATAAGCAGGTTACTATTCCATTTCCGCGATTAACATATGATGAAGCAATGTCGCGATATGGCTCTGATAAGCCGGATACTCGCTTTGGACTTGAGATTGTAGATGTTGCAGAAATAGTAAAAAAATCATCTTTCAAAGTTTTTCTTGATGCATTAGAAAAAAAATATCAGATTAAAGCAATATGCGCCAGTGGATGCGCATCTTTTTCACGAAAAGAAATAGATGATTTAACGCTATTTGCAGGAAATTTCGGGGCAAAAGGACTGGCATGGATGAAAGTTACTGAAAATGGGGTGGAGTCTTCTATTACAAAATTTTTTCCTGAAGAGACTCAGCGTGCCTTGCGTGAGAAATTATCTGCAAAACCAGGAGACTTATTGCTTTTTGCCGCAGATAATAAAAAAGTTGTAGCAGCAGTATTAGGCAATCTTAGAATTCATTTAGCTGAAAAATTGAAACTAATAGATAATTCAAAATACAATTTTTTGTGGGTAACAAATTTTCCATTATTGGAATATTCAGATACAGATAAAAGATATGTGGCAATGCATCATCCATTTACTTCACCAAACTGCCAGAATATAGAAGATATATTCAATCAAAATCCCGAATCAATTTATGCACGTGCATATGATCTGGCATTGAATGGGACAGAAATTGGCGGTGGAAGTATTCGTATTCATACAACTCAGATGCAGAAAGCAATGTTCAAACTTCTGCAGATTGATGAAAATGAAATGAAAGAACGATTCGGTTTTTTGCTTGAAGCATTAGATTATGGTGCTCCGCCGCATGGAGGAATTGCATTTGGATTAGATCGTTTGATAGCAATATTAACAGGTACGACTTCAATACGTGAAGTAATCGCTTTCCCTAAAACCCAAAAGGCTATTTGCCTTTTAACACAAGCACCTTCTGGTGTTACAGATGAGCAATTGAAGGAACTTAGTATAAAGTGTATTAAGGGTTAATTAACACCTCATATCCTCTTAAAACTTTATCTAATTGACACTAAATTTAGAAATAGGCTTTTACCCCCTATAAAGTATACCTTTAAAGACAGTTTGAGCGTTTCTTAAAAGGTAAGCGTTAAGCTACTGTAAAAAGATTATAAAAACTGTAAATGGGTACTGTAAAATGTAAAATGAAATGATAAGACAAAAATAATATAAAATCGGTTTTTACTGCTTTAATCACAGAATTAATTTTAAATTTTTCATTAACCATTTTCTCAAGTTTTATCTTGTAGCCAGATGCTTTATATTTTGTCATGATTATAAGGTCATCCGCTGCCGCTTATTGCGTTGACCGCTTAGGTCTGAATCCGTATGAACATTCTTCAAAATCTGCCTCAAAGATGGGTTCTATAACTATCTTCAATGCTGCTTGCACTACCCTGTCTTTTACTGTCGGTATAGATAACGGCCTCTTTCTACCATCGGCTTTTGGAATGTAAACTCTTCTCGCAAGTTGAGGCTGGTATGTCTTCTCCTTTAATTCCTGTTGTATCTCGTTTATGTATAAATATTATCTTGAAACAAGCCGAATATACTCAAACTAATCAGGTTTGCGAATTTAGAATGTTCATATGTGCTTCAGATT
>CAYWFU010000114.1:0-6522 GCA_964457585.1 uncultured bacterium
GGCTAAGGGCTAAAGGCTGAAGGGTGACAATTGCTTTGTATTCTTTCGCTTCTAAATCATCTGGAATAGTAAATTCAAAATTCAATGTGCCCTGTTCTTGTGAAGATAACCAGATTCTTTGTGAATTATCCAGAATATCAAGTATCTTTAATTTTATTTCTGCTTCACCCTGCAAATTCCCTGTATTTTTTACAGTAAAACTCATTGTCTCTGTTTTACCTAAACGATATATGGGGTATTGAGGAATGGAAACAAACTCAAATGCAGGTGCATATATATCTGCCTTTATTACTTTTTGCATTAATACATTTCCAGCATAAAGAATTGAAATATTTATTTCTGCTTGCCCTGGCTCAAGCCCAACTGGTGTGAGAGAAAAGCTATAATTGCCAGTTCCACCTTTGGTTATATTTATATTTTCTTCGTTGCGTGAAAATGGAGATTCAATAAGTAAATTCCCTGTAAAATCATTAATCCCAATATTATTAATATTTACAGATATATTTATCTTTCCATCGCTTGTATTTGAATTTGCACTGGTATTTATTTCCATGTCATTATATTTTAGAACTTTAAAATTCACAGTTCCGCTGTCGAAAACCAGTGGATGGGTAGATGAGTTAATGAGTGGATGAGTTTTGCAGGTTAAAACATATTCTCCTTTTGTCAGATTGTATTGTAATTCTCCTGATAAACTCTGCCCAACTGGCACATAATGTGTTTTATTCATTAGACTAGTGACTTGTGACTGGTCACTGGTGACTCTAAATTCAGTTTCCACCTCCGAATCAACCTGACCGGTATTCGTCAGCACATATGGTATCTCGATCTGTCCTTCTGCATATTCTGATTTTGATGTCACATCTATATCAACACTTTCAGCAAATTTTATCTTCTTAAAAATTTCTTGTTTTAAATCACCTGTGATATTAGCAGTAAGGGTAAATTCTGATGCTTGAAGCTGACTGCTGACATCTGAAACCTGACGGCTAATCAATGCTGTCTTCCCAACTGGTAAGGCAATATTCTCGCTTATATCAATAAACTCACAGCTTATATTCATATCAATTTTGCCAATATTTTCTAATTTTAATGTAGCTGTGAATGGCTTTACTCCTATAACTTCTGGAGCTATTATTTCTGCTGCAAGCTTCGGCTCTTCTACAATTATTTTTTCAAATATAAAAACACCTGGTGATGCAGATGCTATCGCTTCCAGTGTAAATATATTTGTTGGTGTAATGCTAAAATTAAATGAATAGGTTGAAGAAGCTGAAAGTGGAAAAGTGTCCTGAAAAACTATTTCATCTGTCTCACCAATCTTTATCACTAATTTAACCTGTGGTAAATATTCTGCTTTGAGATTTGTTACTTTACCAGTAATATTTATTGTTTCGCCTGGTTTATACGATTCTTTATCAGCATCTAATGTTAAATACAGGCTCTGACCTTTATCTAAACAATAAAATGAATTTATATCTTCTCTAACTAATTGTCCAAGTTGCGTCTCTAATCTTGCTCTTAAATATTTTTTCCCTGGCATAGAGACAGCACCTAAATCTGTACTGATATTTGAGCTTGATGTTATATCTATTGTAATTTCTTTTTTAAGCTCTTCTTTACATGGAAGCCCTCCCCTCATATTAATTAATCCACTAAAACTCCCAGCCCAGTTCCCAGATTTGCTTATGGCATATATTGTATTATCTGATAATCCCATATTTTCATCTATTACTTCCCATCTACTACCATCGAAAATAGATATCCCGCCATCATTTGTTGCACACCAAATTTTGCCTTCTTTATCTATATTCACCTGCCAGATGTAATTACTTCCTAGACCATCTGCTTGAGTATATGCTGTAAAAGTATTACTATCAAATTTAACGATTCCCCCTCCGCATGTTCCAATCCATTTTATATTTGTTGTATCTATTGCTATTGATGAAATTTTATTTATTGGTAAGCCATCTTGTATTGTATAGATTTTCCATATCGAACCATCGAATTTTGTTAATCCTTCATCTGTGCCAAACCAGAGTATACCTGTTGTTTCATACCCAATTGCCCATACACTTTCTCCGCCTAATCCATTTACTTTGGTATATGTACTCCAGCTTGTGCCATTGAATTTTGATACCCCTCCATTCCATGTCCCAACCCATATATCTCCTTTTGGGATAATTGTAATCGAAGTAATATAGTTACTTAATAATCCATTATTCTCCTGTGTATACACCATCTCTACTATATTCTGTCTTGTGTCTATTTTAGCTAATCCTCCGCCATAAGTACCCAACCATAAATATCCTGCAGAATCTTTTGCAATACTTGTAATTTTATAATCTGGCAGACCATCATATTTTGTATAATTTACCCAGATACCACTTGTATCATATTTGCTCATTCCCATTTCTGTACCAAGATAAACTCCCGTGCTATCTTCCAGCAAGCTATACACATGATGTCCCAGCGGACCAGATTTTCTAGGTATAGCAGTATATGTAATACTATCGACTGTAGACTGTTGACTGTCGACTATATTTATCCCTTTCCCTGTCCCTACCCACAAGTCACCGCTTGCATCTATTCCCAATGACTTTATCTTATCATCCGCCAACCCATTTTCTTTAAAGTATCTTCTGACTTCTGCCTTCTGGCTCCTGACTTCTATTTTATTAAGCCCTCTCTCTGTACCTATCCAGATATTCCCTTCTTTGTCTTCTATTATATCTCGAATAAACAAATTAGATAATTCATTAAGATTATTTATTGTGTTCCATTTTATCCCATCAAATTTCGATATCCCTCTACCCCATGTCCCAATCCAAACATTCCCTTTTGTATCAGCATATACGCAAGTTACATTATTTGAATTAATCCCATTAGAAATATCATAACTTTTCCATATCCCATTATTATAGCTTGATACTCCATTATTTGTAGCAATCCATATAATGCCAAAATTATCTTCTTTTATATCTGAGATATAGGCTGAAGGTTCAAGGCTGAAGGCTGAAGAGGTAGTCCAAGTCCCTCCGTAGAATCTATTGAGTCCACTTTTAGTTCCAACCCAGATTGCTCCATCTCTATCCTGAATTATACTCGTTATATCATCCCCTGATAACCCATCTTTTGCAGTATACGTTCGCCAGCTTGTACCATTAAATCTGGATAATCCATTATGGGTACCACACCAGATATTTCCTGCATTATCAATTAATATACACTGCACTGAATTACTTGCCAGTCCATCTATTGTAGTATATTGTCTCCATTCTTCTAGCTCCTGACCACTGATTTCTGACTTCTTGTAATTTACGACTACTCCTCCATCTATCCCAAACCATATAACACCATTTTGCTCAATTGCAATACTTTTTACATCATGTAATCCAATACCAGGGAAACTCCTAATTGCCCCTTGCTTTCCCAAAATTTCATAACTAAATTTTGCTTGTTGAAGGTTCCCTGATATTAAATTAAAATTTGCATTTGCATTCACAATCTCATCTGTATAATATGATTCTTTATCCGTTGAAACATTTAACTTAACTTCTACTCCTTGTATCTGCAAATTTGTATTAGCATTTGCTGCTATTTTATTTGTGCTTGGGTCTCGACAATTAACCTCTAAAGTATATCCTCCACTAACTGCTTCACCTGGAATTGTGATACTTACAGCACTTTCACCTGGATTAAGAGGATTTAATAATTCTATTGCTCTATAAATTTCAAATAAATTTGCATCTTTTAAACTAATCTCTACCTGTCCATTAAATAGCACTCCTCCTATATTTTTTATAATAATATTTATATTACTGCCAGATGAAAATATACTTCCTTTTTGTGGTAAATTAACCTCTAATTTGTAATCAGGTATTGTTATTTCTATATTTTTTTCTATATAACTTCCTGAAGCTAATGTATAAATTATTTTACCTTGATAAACTCCAAACTTTATATCATCTGGAACTGAGATAGTATAAGAAAGATTAACTGTGTTTGTTGATAAAATAGATATGCTATCAAGTTTACTAAATCCAAAATCATTAAACAAAACCTCAACCTGTCCAACTTGATTAAATTTACCTATATTAGTCAATGCAACATTTAATTGAATGTTATCTAAAATATTGTAACTCGTTTTATCAAAGATAGGGGTTATAACCGCCTGACATGGAATTACCTCTTTTCCTATATCAATTTTATTGTTATATTTTGTTATATATTCTAATATATAATTGCCAAATAAAGGTTCAGGTAAAAGCATGTTAAAATCAAAGGGTTGCGATGTTCCAATGCCTAAATTTGCAAATAATTTTGTCTCAGTATACACAATAATGTTATTTAGATTTTTCATGTTTATTGTAAGTTCTCCACTTCCTATATCAACTTCACCAATGTTAGAGAGAGTGAATGAAACTAAATTGCTCCCTGAATTCCAAGTTGAAGGTAAATTTGGAGTAACTTTAACTAATATTCCCGGAACATTAAAATATGCAGAATTACCACCTATTTTTTTATTATTTGTATCATATATATCAGTACAAACTATATAATTCCCAAAACTTATATCAGGCGGTAATGTGTATGAATATGTTTTATTAATTTGTGCTTTTCTTGCTAAATTTATACTTTCAGTAATATCATATATTTTTTGATTCAAAAGATTGAGTATATATGTTTGAATATTGCAATTATATGGAACTTGAGTAAGGTTTGAGATGGCTTCTGTTATATTAACAATTTCACTTCTTTTATATTTGGATTTATCTAATGTTATATTTACTCTGGTATGAGGGAATATTCCCCATACTCCTTTTTCAGCATAAGCTAAATTTTTACCTTCATTATTATATAAATTAAATTTAAACAAAGCTGAACCCAGTACATAAGTTGAATGTGTATAACTTACTTCTTCTTTATTAGGAACAGTAATATTTAATAAATCTGCATAACTAACATTCCATCCTGTCATTTTAATTTGACCATTAATTAAATCTGTATCAGTGTTATTCTTTATATGAATAGTTAAAACTGCTGTTGAACCCTGTGCAACCTCTTCTGTTGTGCTTGTTACCCAGAGCATGAAATCTGCCTTTTGTTGAATGTTAGATGGTGGTTGAGTTATAACAAAGTTTGTACCCGATGATTCTTTTTGAAATTCTAATCCACTTGTATCAAACAAACTATATTCTACTGACCAGATGCCAGTGGATGAGTTGATGAGTGGATATGTGGATGAGTTAAAAGATAAAAAAATATTAAACGTTTGTTCAGGATCAAGGGTAATCGATTGAATTGTTTCATTTATAATATTTCTATTTGGATCTAAAATATTTGTTTTTAGTTTTACTGCCTTTCTCCCATTCACCGATCCACCCATTAACTCATTCGCTATTTTATTTTTCAATTCAAAGCTCAAATCGATACTTTCGCCAGGTTTAATTTGAGGTAATTCTTTATGCTCTTTTGCCCATAAAATTATATCCCGAATTATTGCACGTCCTTGATATGTAGATTGGGCAAAACCATAAGCCCAATCCTCATACATTGTTGTTGCTATTACCCAGCCTTTGCCGTATGGATACATTATCATAGCAGGTTCATCGTTTTTTATTCTGCGAAGCAAAACAAGCGTACTATCGGGATATTGTGTAAAATAGCCATCAACAGCCGCAGAAATTACATTTGTTGTTTGTCCGGATAAAGCCTGATGCCATGTATCGATGTATAAACTGTTCGAAAAACAACCTTGATCATTTCTCCATCCATAAGCTAAAATTTTTTCGCCACCCGGAAGCGCTTGAAATTCGTAACCTTGCTGCTGACTAAGGCATACAATTATGCCACCAGAAGAAACAAAATTCGCAAGTGTATCTTTGAACATTTGGGAGTTGTCTAAACCATATAATGAACCAGAAGAGAGAAGAAGAATAGGCACATAATTTTTCAACTTTATTGGTTCAAAATTAATATCATTAAAAATATTAGATCGTTTAAAACTTCCTATTAAATATGAAAAATATTCGCTTGTACCATTCATTAAAATACTTACATGAGGAATTTGTGAATAATATTTTGTATTTGGAATATTTGAATCTGATATTGAAAATGACTCATCCGCATGATCCTCATTTTTCTTTTTCTCTTGTTCATCGCATTTTTTAAAACAAGGTTTTGAAACGTCATTAGCAGCTTTTTCAAAATCAGCATTTCTATATTCAATAAAATTACATCTATAATTAAGACCTATAGATTCATCACAAAGTTTCCATTGTGTAAGTTGTCCTACATGAACAGCTTCATGGTCATCTATACATCCCTGTTTACATTTATTGTAAGAATAATATTTATCACATTCTCTTACTTTAGTTCCTCCTCCTAATACACACCTTGTATAAGCAACTGCTTTAGATCTGCTACAAAATTCTTTTTGACGTGAATCTGGAACATACAATGCTTCAGGGCAAACGCACTAAAAATCTTTAAAAACCAACAACTTTCATAAGATAATTA
>CAYWFU010000115.1:0-6463 GCA_964457585.1 uncultured bacterium
AAAAAGGATTGTTAAACAATAGCTGAAAAATCATCAGGAGTAGTAAGATTGTGCAGGGTGTCCAGTCCATCAAATTTGCCGTCACCATTGGTATCAAGTTCTCCATTTGCGTTTGTAGAACTGGCATCTTTTTGAAATGCATCACGGGCACGGACAATTATTGTAGATAATCCTTCGTATCCTGATTGGTTAGCAGGAATGTTTGCAGTACCTTCCCATGTATCATAATCATAAAAAGTTTTAGACCATGTCCCATTTGTAAAATTAACTGCCCCAGCACCAGCAGATTCACCTTGTGGATCATATTTAACACTTATTTGATTTGCGTCCCAATCAATTGTTTCTGAAAATCTTATTTTTATTTTAATATCTTCCACAACAGCAGGGCTTTTTTGATATAAAGCTGGATCAACAACATATGGAGCATCTAAGAAAGGATAAATTAAATCAGAATAGGAATAATCATAAATCGTTCTTTCGTTTGCACCTTCTCCTTGAGTTATTTTAAGTTGCAATATTTTTGGACTATTATATACAACTTGTTTTTCAGCATCAGTATTTTTTGTTACATGCTTAAAATAACCTGGCATTCCGACCATTGCTTCATTGGCAGTATAATTTCGTTTTTCGTCTATTTCTCCGCCTAATCTTTTAAATAATGTTTCTGTAGTATAAAGTCCTTCGGAAAGTGAAACAGCTTTATCAAAGCCAAAAAAATTATATACCTTACCACCATTAACAAAAGCATTTGCTAATGAATCTGAATAACAAAAGTTGCCAAAAACAATGGTTTTATTGCCCATTTGTGAGGTGTGACTACTAAGGTAGTTGGAAGAAATAATTATAATATAGCAACCGCTTGCAAAAGCTGGATCTATATCATCATCAGGAATACCTGACGCTATATATTCAGTTATTTTATTATCTCTCATATCTTTATCAGTATATGCTTCAACAGCTAACCACCCGCCTTCGCCGCCATGTGAATCAATTAATATAATTCCCCATTTTGGAGTTGTCCTTTCTAATTGAGTGATAAGTTTTGTTAGAGATGTATTAACAGGAGACGGATTAGGTTCAGCATCTTCAATATGTTGATCAAATATTTCATAATTATGATAGTAATGAATTAAATCATTTAAAGTTTTTTCTCCTTGATCTTTAAAATCAAAATAAAATGGAGCATATATATAAATTGTCCTATCTTCTGGAACTTCGTCTGCGTAAATAAATTGTGAAAAAGTATTAAAAAAAATTAACGCTAATATTATAATTATAGTCTTCGACTTAAGACTCTTCATAATATTTTCCTTATTTGTTAAAATTATCCAGAATTTCTTGTAAATATTTTTCTTCTATATCAGCAGGTCGATAAACTTTCCGTATCTTATCTTTTTTTTGTTCTAAATTAATATTTTTGTCAGTAATAATCTTTTTTAATTCTAGTATTGTAGTTTTTCCATTTGGCCCAGCAAAAACATGTAAATTTTTTGAAAAAACTTCAAGATAACCACCACCTAAAGCATTTGCAATAACTTCTATACTACTTTGCGAATCTTTTTTATCTAATTGATCTGCTTCATTATCTGGAGGGAGTTGTCTTTCTTCTACAGAAGCAGACCATATATGTTGCCAATCAGACCGTTTACCCCAAAAAGAACCATATTTTACCATCAATGTATCTTTTTCAAATTTATAATCTTCAATTCGTCCTTTTTCCTTTTGTTTTTCTAAAAAACTAATTAAATTATTATAAACTTCTATTTTATTTTCTTTTGTGGCTTTGTACCACAATCCATATTTTTTAAGTAATAGATTATCAAACATATTTTCTTCTATTTTTTTTGTTGGTTTCTCATCCAATTTTACAATAATATTTTCCCCTGTCTCTGACTCTATTTCAATTTCATCTGACATTTTTAAATTCGCTTTTCTTAAGCTAACTCCTTTTATTTCTTTTTTTGCCATTAAATTTTCTGTTATTCTTTTTCTTGCTTGTTCCCTTCCAATTTCTTCGCCTAATTCAAAATATTCAGCATATATTTCATTGCGAATTCTATCTTCTTTTATTTTTTTATATTGTTCTTTTCTTTTTGTGATTTTTTCTGCTTGAACGCCATTAATCCATATTCCATTGTCTCTCGCTTCAATTAAATAAGGTGGTTCAATATATTTCCCATCAATTATTACAGCACCATTTTTAACTTCAATTTGTTTAAGAAGTTCACCCTTTTCTTGTGCATATAGATTTGGAGATGATATAGATGATATAGTAATTGTAAGAAGGATAAATATAAATCTAACAAAATAAAAAATTTCTGGTCTATTATTTTTTGCTGAAAGGTAAGAATTTTTAATTTGTTCTGGTTTATACATGTGTGCTACTCCACATTTTATAAAAAATAAAATTTCTCAATACTAATCAAAATAAAGATTAATCCACACATTTTAAAAACTAATCTTAAGTGTTACTGCGGGGAATGTAAATATGTCTAAATAATATGCCCAGAATATATCAATTGTCAAGAAATAATTTTTAAAATATTTGTTTGTCTGTTTTTTATTTTTTCCCCCGCCAAAAAGATTTTTATTTGTTTTAAAACATTTTATTGAAGTTTACGACCTCGAACAACGTCGGCTCACTGTGGAACGTAGACGTCTTTCACACCCTTTGCAACATAAAAGCGCAAAGGTTATGCCAGCCTATTCCCTTCGCCAGCTCCAGCAGTTTTGGTGCTCTGACTTCAGCCCTTCGGGCTTCCGTTTCCTGCGCTCCAAACCTGCTTCAATCTCTATTGCATTGAAAATCGGCGTCTTTCGACGCCTTTGGGAAAAACAATTAAAAACAAAATAAATTGATTTTTTTTATTTTCCCCCTAAAAAATATTTTATTGAAAGAATTTATATTGTTTTGTCCGAACATAATGAAACAATGTGAGGGCAGGATTTATTGAATTTATATTTCCAGCAATCGCTTTGTTAATTTCATTAACAAAGCTTTTTGCTGTCAATTCATTATTTTAAAACCAAATATTTTTTTCTTTCCCCTCGCAAAAAATTAAATCATTAAATTCAAAACCAATTAAAATTCTTTTAAAATCTTTCCCCCGAAAAAAAGATTTTTTATTTATGATGTCAATTCATTGTTTTAAAACTAAATAGGTTTAATTTTTTTATTTCTTTCCCCCCGCAAAAAAAGATTTTAAGGGCTTTTTAATCGTTTAAAATCAAATAAGGTTGAATTATTCAATTTAAAACTTTATAATACTTAAAATTCAAATGATTTTTTTTAAACATTATAAATAATCATACATCCGGAGAATAAAATGTCAGAAAAAAATAAATTGTTTCAAATAACTGAAAGAGATATATCAAATTATACTGATGCATCGAGCTTATCAAGAGGTAAAAATTATTTTCAGAATGATATGATTTATGATGCCTATCTTATCGATGATGTTCTTCAATCAAAATGTTCAGGAAGTATGGGAATGGATTATAATGTACAGATAAAATTCTCAACAAATGGAATTGTAAATTATCAATGTTCCTGTCCACGAGGCGGATTCTGCAAACATATTATAGCTTTGCTTCTTGTATATATTAAAGATTTCGAGGCAATTCAAGTCGTTGATGCAAATAATCTGAATAAAATCTTTCGAGACAAAAGCAAAAATGAATTAATGGAAATAATAATTAACTTGCTTAAACAAAATCCGGAAATTATTAATTCTCTCGAAATATTGAATAACATGAATACTTCAAAAAAAATTAAAGATAGAAACTTAGAAGAGCTTATTACAAAATATAAAAAACTCGCAGATAACTGCTTCAGGGGGTATTATGATAAACCATATTATGCGGCATATGGAGCAGGTGAAAAACTAAATCAGTTTATGTCTCAAGCAGATAAATTAAAAGAAAAAGAAATGATAACAGCAATTGCAATTTTCACTGCCATATTTGAAAGTATTGAAAATAACATGGAAATGGTTGATGACTCTGACGGAGTGATCGGCGGTGTAGCACATGATTGTATACATGAACTCATAGAAATTATTTCAGAATCATCATTCGAACCAGATACAAGACAAAAATGGCAGAAAACTATATTTAATCATTTTGCTCATAATAATTATGGAATAGGAGATGAACTGGATGTATTACTTCTTAAAAGCTGTAAGAATGAAGATATTGATTTTTTAAAACATCTTGTAAACCGGGAATTAAGTGTCTTGCATAAAAAAGATAATTATCATAATGATTTTATAAAAAGAGAATTATGTGTTTTTTTAGCTAATCTTTATGGTAAAGAAGGAAAAAATGAAAAAGTTCTGGAATTATATAAAGAACAGCAATTACATTTTGAATATGTTATGAAATTGTTAAATCTTGAACAAATTGAAAATGCATACGATTATGCAAAGAATTATTTAGCAAAAGGATATGATGTTTTCAGATTTGCTGAAACTTTGATTGAAAATAAATTTATAGATAAGGCACTTAATTATATACTCTGGGCAATCGATAATTTGGACAAAAATGAACCTTATTATAAATCTTTATTTGAGAAATTAGCTTTAGTATATGAAATAAAAAAAGACTGGAATTCTGCCTGTAAAGTTAATTATGATATTTTTAAAAGTAATCCTGATTTTGATAGATTTAAGACACTTAAAAAATCAGCTGAAAGAATTAATGAATGGGAACAAATAAAAAATGAAGCGATTGAATATCTAAAAAATAATAAAAAATATTCTGTTCTTATTGAAATATACTTATGGCAGAGTGAAATAGAATTAGCAATTGATTTCTTTAATGAATATAAAAAAGAAAATATATATTTTTCTTATGGAGAGGGCAGTATTGCTTTTAAACTTGCTAAATCAGCAGAAAAATTATATCCGGAAATTTCAATAAATATTTATAAAGAAGAGAGTGAAAAGTTGATATCCAGGGGAGATAGATCAAATTATCGAGAAGCAGTAAAACATTTAAGAAAGATCAAAAATTTGTCAAAAGCAGATGATTTCAATAACTATGTTTCGAATCTAATGTTAATACATAAAAGACGTATAGCATTTCTTGATGAAATAAAAAAAATATTATAATTTAATGTCTAGAAATTTGAAAAATTCATGGACAGTTATATTGATTTCAATTCCCATTTTTTAAAATGTTGTTGACATATTATTTATATAAATATAGAATTGTATTTCATTTGATTAATTCTCAATATCAAAGAATTAATATAAGGAAAAGCAATAATGAAAAACTTATATTCCGGTCTATCTAAAGATGAAGTCCTGTTAATTTCACGAACAGAGTTTGAAAAAAGAAAGCTGATTACAAAAGACTTTACAAAAAAAGTTTTTGGGGATGCAAAAAAAGCCGCAAATATTGTTGATCGGCTTACAAAAAAAGGTAGATTAATTCAGCTTGAGAGAGGCAAATATATTCAAGTCCCTATTAAAGCACCTAATCAATTATGGGCACCCAATGAATTTGTACTTGCAGGACTATGGATGAAGAATGTTCTTAATTATATTGGTTATTTTACCATGTATAATTACTGGGGCTTTACTGAACAAATCCCTCAGACTATCTTTATTTTAAACACAAAAAAGTCATGTAAAAAAATAATTGGCAATATAGCATATCAAGCAGTTAAAATTGATCCTAAGAAATATTATGGTATAAAAAAAACAAAAATAGAAAACGAAATTATATCAATAAGTGACAAAGAAAGAACTCTTGTTGATTTTATAGATAAACCTATAGGTTCATTTGAAAATATAGAAAAGATTCTGGCTAATAATATTAACAAAATAGATATGAATAAATTTATAAAATATCTTATTAAATTTCCTGTTTCAGCTGTCAGAAAAAGGACAGGTTATTTATTAGAAAAACTGGGATATCCGCAGTCTAAACTTGAACCTCTAAAAAAATCCATAAAAAATAATGATACGTATATAGTATTAGACCAAAAAAATAAATCTCGTAAAGGTAAAATAAGTAAGGAATGGAGAATCATTGTTAATAGATAAGGAAATATTAAAAGATATTATTTATACCATAGCCGGCAAGCATAAATTCAGGCCAGTTATAATTGAAAAAGATTATTATATTACGCTTATCCTCAATAATATTGGACAGCTACTCAGCAATAACCTTGTTTTCAAAGGCGGAACACTTTTAAATAAAGTTCATTTGAATTATCACAGGTTAAGTGAAGATATTGACTTTACTTATTATTCTGAAGAAGATTTATCAACACGTTCTCGGCGCTCAAAAACAGTAACTCCAATAAGAGAAAACATGTCAAAATTTATTGAACAACTCAGTCTGGAAAGTGACAATCCTGAAGGTGAAGGATTTAATAATTCAACACAATATATTTTCGATGTGAAGTATCCTTCTTTGATAACAAATAAATATGGAAATATTAAAATTGAAGTAG
>CAYWFU010000116.1:0-5923 GCA_964457585.1 uncultured bacterium
TAATATGGCATTTGCGAAATGGCTGTTTTGTCACCCTGAACTTGTTTCAGGGTCTCAAAATACCTTGATTTTATTAGATGCTGAAACAAGTTCAGCATGACATTTTGTTTAATTCTTGGCATTTCGCAAATGCCATAATAATTCAAAAATTAAAATTCAATCAACATAATTTTACTAGCCATATCTATTACTGGCACTTCAGGTGCTTTTTCTTTAAGAAGTCTTTTCAATAAATCAGGATCAATAGTTCTATATTTTAGCACTGCTTCGATCTTAATTGGGGATATTGCAGAAACAGGTATTTCAAAAAAGAAATTTTCAGTTTTGAAACTTTTTGGAGGGATTCTATAATCATAAAGTATTTTTTCGGCAATTGCGACATTAATAACCGGATTTCCGTTTTTATCACCAAATATAGTATTATAAATAATACTGTCATTTTCAATTTTACCATTTGTATTAAGAGCGCCGGATTTAAATAAAATTTTCCTTTCCTTATCTGTTATCTGAATAAATAGCCATATTTGTCTTATTTCTGTAACACCTGTTGGGAGATAATGTCCAGCGCCGGAATTAATCACTTTTATTTTTATTAATGATTTCATTCCTTTTGCATAATTTCCTTCTTTGATTATCTCAATATCTGCCGCATTGAGAAGTCTTTCTATCGCCATCTCAGAATGAGTAACGCTATCAAGAATTTTTGGCACTATTGAATTGCCGCCAACAAAATAATGTGCCCATATATGATTCCTGGTTTTTCCATCCTTTGCTGATTTTCCCGGATTATCCGGCAGTTTAGTTTTCCCTGTTACTGGCATACCAGGTTTCTGCCGCATATGACAATCCTGACAGTGCGTACTTGTTTCAGGATCACCAGTATTATAAGGGCTGTCCTTCCATTCATCATATGTATTTTCAATTTTTAATTTATTAACTTGATGGCTGACATTATGGCATAAACCACAAAACTCTGATCGTGTATGAAGTTGTGAATATTTTGAAAGATGCGAATCAGTGTATGCATCCTTGCGAGGACCAAGCATTAAAGGTATCCCCTCTTTGCCTAATTGAGTTCGCATTTTATACCCGGCATCACCAATATGCTCTGCTTCATTTATATTATGACACCAATTACAAAAAATACCCTGAGAAGGAAGAAAAGCGAGTTTGCTGTAATCAAAATTAAGATCAGAAATTGCGCCAGAACGAAATCCCAATGGAGTATGACATTTAATACAGGATTTCATTGCCAGAATTTCATCCTCAGTTTTTATATCAGCATTAAATAATTTTGTGATTGCCTGCCATAAAGGGTCTTGAAATGCCTTGCTATGCATTGAGCCTTTCCACTGCTCATAAATTTCAGTATGACATTTACCGCAAACTTCAGGGCTGACAAATTGGGATACTTCAACTTTTTGAAGTTCAGCATCATTAGATTTTATTTTTGTACTGTCAATTTCAACAGTTTTATTTACAATAATTTTAGTACTGTCATGTCCATTTTCTTCAGATTCAGCTAAAAGACAGGAGTTTATTGTAAAAAAGATAATTAATAGATATTTAAATTTTAATATTTTATTCATAGGCTCTCTTAAAATAGCAAGCAGTTCATTTACCGAATAAATATTTTAAACCGATTATCAATAAATATATCCCAAATAATCTCTTTAAAAGTAAAGGTGAAGTTATATTAGCAAGATACGCTCCTATTAATCCTCCCAAAATAAATCCTGAAGCAATAATAGCAGCTGATTTTACATCCACATGTCCATTGCGGTAATATTCCATAACCGCAAGAATTGTTATTGGAGGCAGCATAGTTGCTATGGCAGTTCCTTGCGCAGTATGCTGTGAGAAACCCATAAAAAACATCAAACCGGGAATAATAATCGTACCTGCTCCCAACCCTAAGAAACCACCTACAATACCGCCGACTATGCCAAGTATAATACAAAATAGAATTTTTTCCATATAGCACTTTCCTCTTTATAGGTTATATCATATTATTCCAAATAAAGAATAATTATTCAAGATTATTTTAGAGACCAAGAGAAAAAATATGCGATCAGCTATATAACTCAAGTTGACTGACTTTTTATAACATAAAATTAATAATAAATATTCCTATCAGAGACAGTAGATACCCCTGTGGCTCAGTCTGTCTGCCACAGGGCATCTACATTATGTTTTAAATCAATAAATGTCCGCAGGACACTACAATTTTGCATTTTAAATTTTGAATTTTGAATTTATCTCCACAAAAACTCAGTCAACCTGAGTATATAATTGCATCCTCATTTTTTTGAATAATTATTTCCCAATCAGTCTGACTAAAACGTTTTACTTCAAGAATTTTGTGCCCGTCAAATTCCATCGCGCTAGGAACTTCGCTGACTGCTTGATCATAATCCACAATAATTTTTAATATTTGCCCAATTCGTAAATCATCCAATGCCAATTTTGCTTTAACAAAATTATCAGGGCAGATTGTGCCTTTAAGATTTAATTCCTTTGTATAAAGGAATAGACATCATTTCTCCAAAGGTATTAGCAATAAAAGCTAGAAGCGGATATGACGAATCAAAAATCGATTTAGGCAAAATATTAAGACTGCATCCGCTAACCATAAGAACTGCTATTGTCTCTCCAAAAGCATGCGATAATCCTAAAATTATTGCAGCAATAATCCCCGGCCAATGCTTTTTTTAGCACAACATGTTTTATTGTCTGCCATTTTGTTGCACCTAATGCTAACGATGCTTCTCTTGCTTCAAAAGGTATGATTCTAATAATTTCTTCAATGATAGATATAATCAGCGGTGAAATCATTATTGCTAAAACTATGCCTCCTGCCAGAACAGAATATCCTGTATAATTATCAGAAATAAATGGGAAAAACGGTAAATGTTCGCTAAAAAAAGGCATTAAATAATCTCGAACCAGCGGTATAATTACTAATATTCCCCAGACTCTATAAATTACTGGAGATATCCCGCTTTAAATATAAACCGAATGCTATAATAAAAACTAAATAGACCCTCCTCGTTGCTGCAACAACAGCAACAGCATGCCATGCAAATTATTGTTTGATTCTTTTTTTTGCAAATACTGCCATACTGCCAACTGTTTTACTGATAAAATTTTTTCTAGTGAACTTTTGGATTGAAATGCCTCGCATCAGTTTTTCAACATCTTCATCAGAAAGCCGGGCGCCTTCGATGCGGGTTGATGCTCCTGTGGAAGTTACCAGAACATCAACAAGTGTTGATATCCCTGCTTGTTTGAGATGATTTATAAAACCATCAATACTTTTACCTTCATATCCAAGTGTATATAATGAATTCTGTTCCATATTTCTCCTATTTGATTTCTGTTAAAAAATATTACCTAATAACTTAGCACCATGGCATATTGCAACAATTTCAATAAAATCTTCTTTTATGCGATAAACTATTCTATAATTTTCAAATATTTTTTCTCTTAAATTGTCATCATTATATTCTGGGACAATTCGTCCTGATTTTGGAAATTGAGGAATGAATTTAACGATTAAATTTATTTTCTTTGCAAATATTACCGCATAATATTCAGAATCTTTATTAATATAATTACAAATGTCTTCGAAATCTGAAGTGGCTTTAGGAGACCATCTTATTTTGTGAGCCATTTTGACATCCTTTTCTCGACATCTTCGTGTGATATCCCTTTTCCTTCATCAAGTTCTTTTAAGCCTTTATCAACTTGAAGTTTAAAATATAATTCAGTAATAATATCATCTATTGTAATATTTTCAGGCAGAGAATTAATCATATTAATTACCTGTTGTTTTGTTCCTGACATTTTAGCACCTCCTTAATTTTTACATCAATACTTTTACCTACATAACCAATTGTATTTAAAGAATATGGTTTCATATCTCTCATATTGGTTTTTTTTGCAAAAAATTTTATAATTTAAAATGTAACTTCAATCTAATCCTTAGGTGTTTTTTTCAATTATATATTGTGCTCTTTTTAGTAATTCATCAAACCTACCCATTCCAAAGAACCTTCACACATTAACTGTAATCACCAAATTACTGAATAATCACATTTATTCTTGATTTTGCAATACAAACATTGTTTTTTATGGCGTGACATCAACAATATAATTTATTGTAACATATAGAATAAATAACAACAATTAATATTTACAATAATAACAAATTGATTTTAGATATAAATTTTAAATGTTTTAATAAACCAGATTGCCCTGCTGCTTATTGACTGGGAGATAGGGCAGGTATGTAGAAGCTGGTAAAAAAAGCTGACATAAAGTCAAATAAAAAATATTTCAACATGTTTTTTATTGAATATACTTCCAGTTGACTGGTCAGTTTTTTTAAAATACTAATTTTACTTTAATTCGTTCAAAACTTTCTCTCTTTCTGCTCTGGTTAAAGACAGACTTGTTCCAACTTCATCAACAATCTTTATGCCTTCATCGGAAAGAGCAAACTCAATAAACTCTTTAACAATGCCTTTTGCTTTACCTTTTACAAAAAAATAATTTTTTCTTGTTGCCGGATATCTTCCTGATCTTATTCCTTTTATTGCCTCATCGCGTGTTTGATAAACTTCATCGGCATCAGCTGTCCCATTCTCATTTGAATCAATTGGTACTATTTTTGCGTCTTTTACGATTGATCCATCCCTTGTGAAAATGTAGCTGAAATTATTATATCCAATGCCTATCGGATCTCTTTTTGCAGCTTCAAGAAGTCCGGGATCGCCATAAATTCCAATGCCTTTTAAGTCTTCCTGTTTTTTCCCTAAATACACTGCCCAGCTTGCTGCTGCACCACAAGCATCAGAACGGGTATATACATGTAATTTTTTATTTATATTCCCTCCCGTTATTAGATTTTGCAGTTTTAAAATCCCCCTGTATCCCCCTTTAATAAAGGGCATTGACACTAAATATGCTTTTAAATTGAGCATTGACAATTGAGCATTGAGAATTGAAAATTAAAACATCCTTTTGTCTATTGTTTTCATACTATTTGAATATTCGATAGTGATTAATTGAAATTCATTATTCTCACTGCAAAATTAATTAATCTTTCTTTAATATCACAACATTTTACAATAGTGTCATCTTAGTTTTAATGCTCAATTGTCAATGCTCAATGCTCAATTATCAATTAAAATTTCTTGATGACAAATTAATAAATATTAAATATTTAGTATCAATGCCATTGCCCCTTTAATAAAGGGGGAATAAAGAGAGAATTAAAATTGCAAAGTTACCTGCCCTATCAGAGCATTATTTTTTATATCTTTGCCTTTTTCATCTTTTTGTTCATAATTAATCTATAAATTTGCCCATTTGTTAAAATACCAGTTCACACCATAAGTAGAAACGCTAGTTTCATTCTTTTTCAACTTTTTATCAGGATCATAAAAGTCATACTTCAATACTCCCTGTAATTTTTTAGGAATAAGGAAATAACCTGCCTGTGCATACCATCCATCTTTATCTATTGCAGCGTCTTTACCTTTTATATATTCACCCTTTCTGGACAATACTTCCGCTTACTTGAATCCCAATATCACGTCCATTCTGGTTGCCAATCACATCTTTTCCTCGTGTAGTTAATGCTTCAACTACCTGTGAGCGATTGATTGTCTCTAATTTTGTATTTGAAGTTATATTCTCCTGGCTGAAAGGTATAAAAAATTGTCCTATGTTTATTTTTAATGATGAAGTAACCTTATAACCTAAAATGGCATCTAACAATAACTGACCTCCAGATACAGCGATATCGGTTGAATTATATTTTCCATTTTTAATCGGAGCATTAACAAAAAATTTATATTTATACAGCAATTCTCGGTGAAATAAAAAACATCGTATTTATAAGGGATTTCAAAAAAAA
>CAYWFU010000117.1:0-5904 GCA_964457585.1 uncultured bacterium
CTCACAGGTTTCTAAAATCTGTGAGGTCTTAAAATTAAATTGTCGCAACACTAGATACCATTTTTGCAAACTTTGGTGTTGAACCTACAATTATTCTGGCATCATTTTCTAATGGACAAAAAGTTGCACCACCTTGACTATTTTGATATACATGCCTTAATATGGTCGTTTCTCCATATGGCGTTTGATATATTTTTGATACCTTACCCTTACTGGTAAATCTTACATTGCCAACATCAATTGGAGAACCATCGGTATCAAATTCAGATAAACAATCTTGTGTAGCAATAAGCCCTGCTTGGTTTAATGCTTTTTGTATATTCTCCTCGTTTGTTAGCATTGATTTTGTTATTGGTATTTCTACTTGAATAACTATTGAATCTGAATTCTTTGTAATTATTTTTGCATCCATTTTAAATTAATTTAGGACGCAAAGATATAAATATTACATTAAATTACAAGCACACCCAAAAAATTAGTTGCCTTTAATCCTAAATTAATTGACAGTAAAGATATTCCAGAATTTCCTTATCGTGAAAATTGGTTTACGAAAGAGATTTTACTTGAATTAGCATTTATAAAAAAGACCATTCTGAATTCTACTAATGACGATAATATAAAAGATTTATGCTTAATATCAATGTCGTCAGTTATTCGGGCTGTTTCCAATGCGGACGATAACTGCACAAGGACTGTAGTAAGGAAAAAACTAAACAAAGAAATATACCCTTCTTTTGCACTTACTAAATTTGCAGAAAATTTAATTATAAATGCATACAGAATTAGCGATTTTACAAATCGTTATAATAGCAATTCTTTTTTAGAAATACCTGATGGCAACGATGCAAGATTTTTTACATATCCTGATAATCACTTTGATCTTGCTATAACATCACCACCTTATGCAAATGCAGTAGATTACCCAAGAACACATCAATTAGAAATGTACTGGCTCGGATTAGCTACTGGTTCATTAAGTAAGCTAAAAGAGATTCATATAGGGACAGAAGTAGTCAGAGCTAACGAATATAAAAGACTTCATAAAATTGGAGAAGTTTCTACTGATAAGAAAATTGAAGCAATTTATAAATTAGATCAGAGAAGAGCTTACATCGCATATAAATATCTTTACGATATGACCTTAAACATGAAAGAAGTTTATCGGTCATTAAAACCAAATGGAAGATATGTAATTGTTGTCGGAAATAATAGGATTAAAGGTGAATTATTTGAAAGTTGGAAATACTTAATGAATCTTTCTGAAAGCATCGGTTATAAAGTAGAAAATTATTTTGGTTCAGAAATTATCAAACATTTTATAAAAGTTCCAAGAGAGGAACGAATAAACACAGATTGGATTGTTGTATTAAAAAAATAAAATGCCAAACACTGAAGAAATAGGCAATCAAGCGTCAATAGACGGATTTGCACATGAGCACATTGTAGTAGGTATTCTAATGAAGCGTTATCAAAATGTTTCATTGGTTGATTTGCCTTTATCTCCTTATGACATTATAATAGTTCGTAAACTTGAAAATGGGAAAGAAGATATTATCAGGGCGCAAGTAAAAACAGCAAGAACAAGCGTAAGCTTTACAGGCGGAACAAGGGGAGGTGTTGACAGAGAATATAAATCTGATGTGAAAACTTATACACAATCACCAGACACTTCTGATGTAATAATTGGTTTTAGACCTAATACTGACGGCACATTTGATATGTATTTTGTTCCTACCCTTCTAATTGAATATTTTGGCACAAAAAGTAAAGGACTCGGGACAATTGAATTTTTCAAAAATAATTACGACATCCTTGAGAATTGCAAAAATAAAAATTATTGTATTCGAATTGCAAGAGAAAACGGAATAATATAACTACGGCTGGTAACAGCGGGTTGTAACAGTAAGAACAAAACAAAACACAAAATAACATAAAACATACTAATAATCAATACTTTATGCTAATTATTTTTTGTTAATAACTTTCCCTTTTTTTTGTTATTTTGTGTTGTTTTATGCTTATCTTTGTTGCTGGAATGTTAAACAAAACCCCAGCAACAAATGAGCGTACAAATCCGTTACCGCCAGACCAGCAAGGGATATTCCGCATACCTTGATGTTTACCACAAGGGAAAACGCAGCTATGAATATCCCGAAATAGTTGTATCAAAGGACTATTCGAACTTACAAAATTTTCTCAAAGAGGATAAGGAGAAGATGGAGTTCGTTGAAAAACTCCGGGACAAAATTTCCCTTCTTATCAAAGAGGGGAAATACGGCTTTATGCCGTCATCGCTCCGTAATGCTGATTTTGTCGCATACTTTGAAAAAATTGCAAATGAAAAAGGACATCCCAGTTATCTTAATGCGTTGAATAAATTAAAACTATTTTCGGATAAGGGCAGGATACCTTTTTCAGAGTTAAACGAAAATACCGTCAGAGATTTTATCCGTTATCTTGCAACCGATGGCGGACTTTCCGAAAACACCGCACACCATTACCTAAAAATTCTGAATGTAGTAATTAACCGGGCAATACAGGAGCGCATCATTACAGAGAACCCGATACATTTTGTCCCGAAGGAACTGAAACCGAAATTACAACAGCCACAGAGAGAATTTTTGACTATTGAGGAACTCCGGGCTTTAAAAAGCATTCCGTTTCACATTCCAAATTCCCAAATTCCGTTGGCGTTCTTGTTTGGGTGCTACTCAGGACTGCGGATTTCAGATATAAAAAAGTTGAAACATTCCGAAATAGTGGATGGACAAATACAATTCCGTCAAAAGAAAAGCAAACAGGATTTTCAGTATTTGCCTCTGAATGAAACCGCAAAAGAAATTATTAAAAATCTTCCTCCACCGCAGCACAGCGACCTTGTATTTTGGAATTTGCCCGGTTCAAACAGTTATTCCGGTTACCAGTTGCGTATATGGGCAGCACGAGCAGGAATAAAAAAGAAAACCACCTGGCACACGGCACGGCATAGTTTTGCGGTTAATTTTCTTACTTATGGGGGCGATATTTATTCGCTCAAAGAATTGCTCGGACACCACAGCGTTACCATTACAGAAGTGTACGGAAAAATCGTGAACATAAAAAAACAGGAACTGATAAATAATATTCCGAAATTATGAAAAGGCGATTACCAAGAAAACGGTTAAAGCAAATGAAGGAGTCAGAAAAAATATCTATCGTGGCAAAATTTCTTAATTCAAAGAAGGATGATGGCTACACTTATTGCAATGAAATCATAGCAGCAAGTGAACAAAAAATTACTGAAAACGACCTTACAAGAATACTTCCCCTTTTACAGCAAGTGGGAAGTATAGAGCGCGAGTATGCAGGAGAGATTGAAGACGCATTTAATGTACCAAATCTTAGTCCCAAATTGATATTGGTGATAGGATACAGATTGACATCGTTGGGAAAATTAAGAATGGAAGGGGTATTAGAAGCGCCAACGGGCAATCCTGCACCTTTGCAAAATGATAAAAAAACAGAAATAGGACAAAGCAAAATAAAACAGCTTACCATTCGTGAAATTGCATTGAGACAATTTTTCATTTACAAATACGAAAAAGGAAAAGAAATAGTAAAAGGGAATGCAAAAGAATTTTTTGAAGGCACTACACATGAAACTACTGGGAGATTGATAAAATGGTTTAATGAATATAAAAAGGACACGAACAGATTAGGATTTAATTCTAATAGCGGGCGTACAGATACAAAGCAACTTAATGGACAAATAGGACGCTACAAAAACATTCTTCCCACGCTAATAAATTTCTCCACTGCCTATTCAAAAGCAAAGAAGGAATTAGAAGAATTAGAAGCAAAATAATTTTCTGAACCGGTTTAAACCGGTTCACACTACTACCTCTCCTCATATTTGCATTTTCAAAAAGCAAATATGAATAATCCATTTCAGATATTACAGGAGCAACTCAATCGGATTGAAAACCGACTTGGAGATATAGATACGGTGCTGCACCGTACTATTACCGCGCCTTTAGTTCAACCCGACATCCTTAACATCCGTGAGGCAGCGGAACTACTCGGTTACGAGGTAAGTTCATGCTACGGGCTTGTGCATCGTAGAGCCATCCCGCACAGTAAGCGGGGCAAAAAATTATTCTTCTCTCGTAAGAAATTACTGGAATGGGTTTCTGATGCGCAAAGGGGGACACTGGTTGAGCAGGAACAAAAAGCGAATGATTATTTGGTGAAGAAAAAGTAAAAAACTGCTCGTGTTTCTCTTGTAAGATAACACTAACAGGTTTTATAAAAAATTATATACGTGGGCAAAGATAAAAATAATATTCCTAATCCAAATTTTGAGTTTGAAAAAGACGGTATCACTATTGAGGATATTAAGGGAGAAGCGGAAAAACAGACAAAGCAGGACAATGCAGCACCCGAAAATATCGGATTGTTTCATTTACGAACCGCAAACCAAGTTATGAAAGAAGCAAGCGAAAAACCCATTCCGAAAATGCTTTTTGATGAACTTTGGTTGGAAGGTGAACTGTGTGTGTTATTTGCGGATACGGGAGTAGGAAAAACATCTTTGGCGGTTCAGATTGGCGACAGCATCAGCAGAGGCAAACCGATACAATGTTTCAATCAGGAAGGTATACTGATACACAGTTTTAAATTAGAAGCCCCACCGCAACAGGTAATTTACTTTGATTTTGAACTTTCAGACAAGCAGTTTGAAAGGCGTTACACAAATAATTTCCTGAACCCTTATACATTCAGCGACAATTTCATCAGGGTTGATTTCTCTGATGCAGAAATACCAGAGGGAGATGATTACAATAAATTTCTATATGATTGTTTTGAGCAAGTCGCCCAGATTTATCCGAGCAAAATTTTCATCGTTGACAACTTAACCAAACTCCGAACCCTTGACACTGATAAAGCAAGAGAAGCAAAGCCACTGATGGATTTTCTGGATAAATTAAAAAAACAATATGGAGTTTCAATACTTGCACTGGAACACACACGCAAGCGGGATGAGAGCAGAGAAATATCCCTGAATGATTTGCAGGGCAGTGCAATGAAAAGCAGATTTATTGACGCTGCATTTGCCATTGGCAGAAGCAGCCAAGACGCAAAGATTAGATTTATTAAACAGATGAAAGAGCGGTCATCAGAAAAAAAATACGGCAGCGAAAATGTTATCGTATGCAAAATAGATAAGCCCAGTAATTTTTTGCAATATGAATTTTTGAATTATGGGAATGAAAGAGAACATTTAAGAATTGAAAGCGATGACAAAAGAAACGAACTTGAAAGCAAGGTTGCAGAAATTCTTACAAGTAACCCAGCCGAAAAAGCATATAGCATCGCCAAACAACTATGCACCGAAGAAAACAAGTTTGAAAGTTTTAGAATAAAAATTGACCGAATTATAAAAAAGATTTCAAAGCGTAACAGTTCGTAACATCCGTAACAACTGTTACGAACTGTTACGAACTGTTACGCCAGCTACGGAATGATTTGACAATGAACGAACACCGATACACATTAGAACCATATAAAGGAACGGACACCCGGTACCATTGCCCCGGTTGTAACCACAGGGATAAAACCTTTGTTCGTTACATTGATACGGCAACAGGTGAACACCTTGCCGACCATGTAGGCAAGTGCAATCGTGAAACAAATTGCGGATACCATTACAAACCGAAACAATACTTTGCGGATAATAAATACTTGCTTGACGCTAACATAAATAAGCCGTATTATAAACAGGCAACCATAAAACCTAAAATTATGATACCACAAAAAAAAATTTCGTTTATTCCTGATAATTTATTTATAGCAAGTTTAAATAAATATGAACAAAACAACTTTGTAAAGTATCTTATCAGCTTGTTTGGTATTGATATAACGGAC
>CAYWFU010000118.1:0-5715 GCA_964457585.1 uncultured bacterium
AAGCCCTGATACAATTGAAACTAAAAAAGAAAATAAAAAGAAATCAGGGTGTATCATATCAAATTTATTTTTTCCTTTTATTAAGCAATTTATATTTTTTAAAGATAGATATTTTGTAAAAATTATATTTGGAAAAAATTTAATTAAATTTTACTATAAATACTCACCTTTTTAGACGCAATTCGGACGTTGTCCCAAATATTGACACAAAAAGAAAGGTATGTCATAATGATGAAAAAATAATCTGAGGAATTTCATGAAAGCAATTTTATTACTTGAAGATGGGAAATCTTTTGAAGGGAAAATTTTTGGCGCACAGGGAGAAATAATTGGAGAAGTGGTTTTTAATACTAGCATGACAGGTTATCAGGAAATAATTACCGATCCTTCCTATCATGGACAGATTGTTACAATGACTTATCCTTTAATAGGCAATTACGGGGTTAATACGGAAGATGTCGAATCTCGTAAAATTTTTGCATCAGGATTAATAATTAAAGAATATTGCAACCATTACAGTAATTGGCGCGCAACACAGGGATTGGGAGAATATCTTAAAAAAAATAATATAATTGGGATAGAACATATTGATACACGCGCACTGACAAAACATATTCGAACACAGGGAGCAATGAAAGGAATAATTTCTTCACTTGATTTTAATAAGGATTCTTTGTTTAAAAAAGTTCAAAATGCACAAGGAATGGCAGGACAGGATTTAGTAAAAGAAGTTACCGGAGAACCTAAAACTTCCTGGAGTGCTGAAAAAGCAAAATATAAAGTTGCGGCATTTGATTATGGTATAAAATATAACATAATCCGACGATTAAATTATTATGGATGTAATGTGCAAGTAATGAATGCTTTTACTTCGCATGAAGAAGTTTTATCATTTAATCCTGATGGCATTTTTTTATCTAATGGACCGGGAGACCCTGCCAGTGTGACTTATGCAATTAATAATATCCGTAATCTATTAGGTAAAAAACCTATATTCGGTATTTGCCTGGGACATCAGCTCTTAGCATTGGCTCTTGGCGGTAAAACTTACAAACTCAAATTTGGACATAGGGGCGGTAATCATCCAGTCAAAAATTTATTAACAGAAAAAGTTGAAATCACAGCACAGAATCATGGATTTGCAGTAGATATAAATTCTCTGGATAAATCAAAGGTGGAATTAACCCATATAAACCTCAACGACAATACTCTGGAAGGACTCAGGTGTAAAACAATTCCGGCTTTTTCAGTTCAATACCATCCGGAATCTTCCCCTGGTCCGCATGATTCAGATTATTTATTTAAAGAATTTATAAAATCAATGGAGAGTTTTTCCTGATGAATGAACAAGAGAATAAGGATGCTTTTCATCATGTAACACGCGGACTGGAATATTTCACAAAAAAATTTTATGATGAAGCTATACTGGAATTTAGAAAAGCTATTGAGATTGATAAAGATTATGCATCCGCTCATTTTAATATAGCAGTTGCATTAAGTGAAAAAAATGAAATAAATCTTGCAATCAATGAATACGAAAAAGTTAAAGAAATTAATCCTTATTATGCAGATGCATATTATAATCTCGCATTAATTTATATTGAAAAAGGCGTGCTTGATAAAGCTCGCATAGAATTGGAGAAAGCTATTGAGATTGATCCTGAATATACCAATGCGCACCAAAATCTCGGAGCAGTATACGAAGAACTTGGATTGCTTGATCAGGCTTTAAAAGAATATCAAAAAACTGTTGAATTAGACCCGAATTCTCCTGAAATTCATCAAAATCTTGGGAATGTATTCCGCAAATTGGGAATGTTTCATCAGGCAATTTCAGAGTATCAGGAAGTTCTAAAGCACAATAACAATTTTGCATTTTCTTATTTTGGATTAGGTATATGTTATGCTAAAATTGGTGATAATAAAGAAGCTTTAATAAATTTTAATAAATATCTCGAATTAGATCTTAATAGTATGTGGACAAAGGAAGCAAGAAATTTAATCAGTAAGTTAAAAAGCGAAATGGAAATGCAAACGCCTTGAAATTGAGATAAAAATATGAAAAGAAAATTATTTACCGAAACAACAAGAGAAAGAATAATTGAAGTTTTTGCCACTATCAGCGGGATTACGGGTGGAGTATATGGCGGTATTTTATTTGGTGAAATAAAAGATGGGGTTGTGCATTATTCAGTATTATTCAGTTTATACGGCGGGATAGCAGGAATAGTTATTGCTACTCTTATTTGCGGAGTAACTCCGCCATTTAAAATAAGAAATTTTCTTGAAAGATTTATAAGCAACATTTTTAGTATATTTGGAGCTGTTCTTTTTGGTTTAACAGTAGGAGGTTTTTTTGGAAGTTTTTTAAATAGTCCATTTTTCATGAAAATTTATAATAGTGATATATATAGAAGCATAATTGCTATTGATTCTAATATCGGGGATGGTATTTTAGTCGGGGGAATAAGCGGCGGTATTGGCTGTACAATTGGCTCTGCAATCGATTCAATTTTTTCCTTTTTTCTGGATATAATTTTTCGTTTTGTAAAAAAAGATAAAGATGCATATGTTTCAGTAACAGCAGAAAAACCTCAGGAAAAGAAACCTGCTGCCCCACAGCAAGCAGTTTCAGCTCCTAAAAAATAACTACTCGAATTACCTTTAATATAATTTCAAATACCATATATTTTTAATCAATTATTTTTACTTCATTTTAAAAAAGAAGGGATTAAAAATGGCTATAGATCCCATATGTGGAATGGAAGTTGACGAGAAAACCGGAATAAAAGCGGAAAAAGACGGTAAAATGTATTATTTCTGCAGTAATATATGCAAACGTAAATTTCTCGGAAATAAATTGCCCGGAGAGAATAAAAAAGTACCTGACGGTAAGAAACTTGAAAAAACAGTTATAAGTATTTCCGGCATGTCATGCGCCTCGTGTGCGGCTACAATTGAAACAGCTTTGAAAATTTTAAAAGGTGTATATAAAGCAAATATTAATTTTGCGTCCCGTAAAGCATATGTTGAATATAATCCGGCTGTTATCACACAAAAAAAAATAAAAGAAGCAATAAAAAATGCTGGCTATACCCCTCTTGAGGAAGCAGAAGCTACTGTTGATGCTGAGAAAGAGGCAAGAGAAAAAGAAATTAAAACTTTAAAATTAAAAACAATTTTCTCGTTTATACTCGGGCTTCCTCTTCTTTATATTGCAATGGGACATCATATTGGGTTATCTCTTCCCGAATTTATCATTGAAAACATGGCTTTATACCAAATTATTCTTGCTACACCAATTATGTTAATTGGATACCAATTCTATACCAGAGGAATAGCCGCAGTTATTAAAACTAAAACAGCTAACATGGATACACTTGTATCTATCGGAACAGGATCTGCTTATCTGTACAGCCTTTTTGTTTCTATTAATATTTGGAAGGGCAGTACAAAATATGGAAGTATGGAAAATTTATATTTTGAAGTAGCGGGAATATTAATAGCATTTATTCTTTTCGGTAAAATGCTGGAAGCGATTGCCAAAGGTAAAACCTCTGAAGCAATTAAAAAACTTATGGGGCTTCAGCCCAAAATTGCTCTAGTAGAACGAAATGGAAAAGAAGTAGAGATTAATATTGAAGACATTATGGTGGGAGATATAGTAATTGTTAAGCCGGGACGGAAAATTCCTGTTGACGGCGAAGTAACTGACGGACATTCAAGTGTGGATGAATCAATGCTGACAGGAGAAAGCATTCCTGTAGAAAAAACATCGGGTAGTATTGTTATTGGCGCTACTATAAACAAAACAGGCAGTTTTAAATTTAAAACAACTAAAGTAGGATCTGATACCGCGCTTGCTCAGATTATTAAACTTGTTGAAGAAGCTCAGGGAAGTAAAGCCCAGATACAGGAGCTGGCAGATAAAATTTCTGCTTATTTTGTTCCTGTGGTTGTGGTCATAGCAATACTTGCATTTTCAGTCTGGATGATTGTTGGAAAAAGTTTTATTTTTGCTCTTTCAACTTTTATTGCTGTACTTATTATTGCCTGTCCTTGCGCTCTAGGGCTTGCTACTCCAACTGCTGTCATGGTTGGAACAGGACTTGCGGCTGAACATGGTATACTAATTAAAAGTGCAGATGCGCTTCAAACAGCGCACGAAATCAACACAGTAGTTTTTGATAAAACCGGCACTCTTACAAAAGGCGCGCCTGAGCTGACAGACGTTATTGCTTATAATGAAAATAAGGAAAATGATATTTTAACTTTAGCTGCTTTGACTGAAAAAAAATCAGAACATCCTTTAGGGGAAGCAATAGTAAAAGGTGCGCAAAAAAGAAATATTAATATTCCCGAAGCTGAAAGCTTTGATTCAATAACAGGTAAAGGAGTAAAAGCTTTATGGCAGGAAAAAACTATTTATCTTGGCAATAGAAAACTCATGCGGGATTTATCCATTGATTCATCTCCGCTTGAAGATTCGCTTGTAAAGCTGGAGCTGCAGGGCAAAACTTCAATGCTGGTCGCTGTTGATAATAAATTAGTTGGATTGGTTGCAGTTGCTGATACATTAAAAGAGCATTCTGAGGAAGCAATCAATACTCTGAAAAATATGGAAAAAAATATAATTATGATAACAGGCGATAATGCACGCACAGGAAAAGCAATAGCGGATCAGCTTGGAATTGAACGAGTTTTGGCAGAAGTATTGCCGCAGGATAAGGCAAGAGAAATAAAAAAACTTCAGTCCGAAGGATTAAAAGTTGCGATGGTTGGTGATGGAATTAACGATGCACCTGCTCTAACTCAAGCAGATATTGGAATTGCAATAGGAACAGGAACCGATATCGCAATGGAAGCAGGAGATATAGTTTTAATAAAAGATGATCTGCGTGACGTAGCATTGGCAATGGACATATCAAACTATGCAATGAAAAAAATCAAGCAAAATTTTTTTTGGGCATTCTTTTACAATTCACTTGGCATTCCAATTGCAACAGGAATACTTTATCCTTTTACCGGATTCTTGCTCAATCCTATGATCGCCGGCGCTTCGATGGCATTTAGCTCTGTTTCTGTTGTCAGCAACTCGCTTTTGATGAAAAAATATAAACCGGAAAAATGAAGAACCCTGCAGCAGACAGACTGGGTCAAATCAATTTTGGAATTTTTTTAAAAAACGATATTAAAAAGTAGCTATGAAAGCCGATAATACTATATAATAACAGGAATAAGAAAATCAGTGGAGGCTTGAAATGGCATATATAGTAGGCGATAGAAATCAGATAGCGCTTTTACCAGCAGCAGTAGAAGATTACATAAGCAAAGATGATCCAGTAAGAGTATACGATGCATTTATAGAATCGCTGGATTTCAACAAATTAGGAATAGCAATAGAACCATATAAAAGTGGCGCTCATGAATATTATCCCAAGACGATTTTAAAAATATTAGTGTATGGATATTCATATGGGATAAGAAGTTCAAGAAAATTAGAACGCGCATGTTATCATAATTTATCATTTATATGGTTAACAGGAAATGTAAGACCCGATTACAGGACAATAGCCAGATTTCGTAAAGAGAATAAAAAATCGATAAAAAAAGTACTAAAGCAATGTGTAACTCTATGTATAAAATTAAATTTAATAGAAGGTGTCCCGTCTCACATTATTTTAACTAAAAATTTCAAATTAAATTGAATATTAA
>CAYWFU010000119.1:0-5579 GCA_964457585.1 uncultured bacterium
TCTTCTGGTTTATCCTTGTTTATTATCGCCATTATAAACCTGTGTTTACGTTTACATACTTTTATGATTTCGTGAGCTCTCTCTGCTGTTTGGACATGAATAACAACAGGAATTTTTTTAGTCTTTACTTTTGTCATATTATTTTCCTTATTGAATAAATTATAGCTTATAGATAAAAAAAATCAGTACTATCTCTTTTTGTGCAAACGTGCAGACACCCCTAAAAAAAAGTTATAATGTATCATAGCGTTTGCAAACGCCCTTTTGCAAACGTGTGCAAACACCCCCTTTTTGCTTTAAAATAAGCTAAAATGGGCTGCCTCAAATAATGATAGTGTCTTAATTAGAGGTGAAGGTTAAGAAAGTGTGTGCACATCTGCACAATCCAGTGCAAACAGCACAACATAGTTATAATGCCACTTACAATGGTGTTTGCACGTTTGCACGAAAAGTATATAAGAGAAATATTTTAAAAATATTTCCTTTTTAACTCTTCCGGGGTAATCAAACCTTTAATATCAACTTCAGTTTCTTCTTCAACAACTTTATAGACACGTTGTGTGCCTTTTTGTTGGACAACTTCTATAGCTCCAAGAGATTCAAGATGAGAAATTATATTATATATATATCTCATACTCCAATTAGTAAGTTTAATAACTTCACGTGTTGTAAATTGCTTTATAGCTTTATCTTCTAAATACCTTTTTACTTTTCCTAATATCTCTCTTCCTTTTAACCCGACTTCATCTAATGTCTGAGCGAAAATTTGTTTTGCCAGTTTATAGGCAAAAGCATAATCTTCTATTGTGGCATTTATATATGTGAAACCTGCTTCATGTGTAAACCGTTCTCTTTGTTTCTGATAGAGAAACGCTATTACTCTAATCAGATTTAAGAATCTTTCATTATCCCGTCTGGTTCTTATCCATTTAATAGGAAACGTCAAATGTTCGGCATAAGGAATATTTATTACTACAGGCTCTAATAACCTTTGAGCGTTTCTATGTATTTTAATTATCTCCTGTTTATATCTGTCCTTTTCCGCTATTGCTTCTACGGTTGCCAGTCTTCTTTGCAGCTCATGTATTTTGGATGTCTGGGCTTCGGAATCATCAATATATAAATCAAATAACCTTGTTGCGTTTTCATTATGAATTACGGGGCGGGTTGTAGTTTCTGTGTATGCGATTGGTCCTTCAACCAGAGTTTCTGCGGTGGTAAATTTACCTGTTCTTTCATTCTTTACAGGGATAGCTAAAGTAAGCTCTTTTTCTGATAATAACGTCCTTATAGAATAACTTGCATCGTCTGCTCCCTCTGTTTCATAAATTATTATCCATTTATGTTTAAGGCTGTCTTTGGGTAAATGATACAAGGCTTGGGGTGTAAGACGGGAAAAGCCTTTTACGTCTTCCGGGGGGCATAAAGTTTTAACTACATTTACTCCCTCTGACTTTCCGCCTGCTGATGGACCTTTTACCACTGTTCCTAATGGAGTTTCCATTTTACGACTAATAGCAATAAGATAAAGTAGTATCTTATTAGTAACTTCTCCTACATAGCCGATAGTGTTAATGTCTTCAAGAATTTTATAAAATAAACGTGGGTTCTTTAAAAACTCTGTTGCCTGCTCCTCTTCTTCAGGAGTCATTTTATAAACTTCTATTTTGGTTATTCCTGCAAGAAGTTCTTGCTGTTGCCTTTTATATGCTGTTTCAAATTCTGATAAATGAACGTCTATTTGATGCGGGTCAATACCAGTAATTTTAAATAATCGTTGTCTGTGTGGATATGACCAAAAATTGATTTTATCTTTACCCATAATTTCCCAGTCAGTTTTAGTTTTGACAGATACAGTAACTAACCCTGCTAATCCTTCCCGTCTTTCATCTATTGCTGTGATTGTATATTTAAGTGTCTCATTATCACCCGGATACCAATAATATATATCTTCTTCATTTTCAATATGACCAGGTAATTTTACGGGGACTGCCTTTTTTACTAATTCCTTAAATCCCTCTATCCCTTTATCATTAATCATATCCGTAACATCATATTTATTAGGCGTTCCGTCCTTCCAATGAATAGTTACAAATTTATCTTTTAATTCTCTGGCGGCTATAAGTGTTCCTTCTTTTCCTGCTTCGTCATTATCATAACAGCCAATAATTTTATCAATATGCTGTAAAGCCTCTGTCATCCAGTTAGCCCATTTTTGTTTAGCTCCAAAGGGTTTTGTTATTGCAGGGAAACCGTATTTTGTTAAAGTCTCAACATCTTTTTCCCCTTCTACCAAATAAACTTCTTTAATCTCTTTTAAAACATCATGGTTGTAAAAAATCTTGGGGGAGGTTTCATATTCAGCATCCATGAACTGACCTTTAGAGCCATCCGGTTTATAATAGCGATGTTTAACTGCTATTAATTGCCCATTTAGTTTATATTCATAAGACATATACATATTTGATTGTATTTCATCATTTTTAAAGATTTCCGTCGATGGATTTTCAAAAATCTCATATTTCTTATAATTACTACTTGTTTCTTCTATTATATTTTTATTAAATACCTCGACTTTTTTTATTGGTCTTCCAAAAGCCTTTTTTATAGGAAGTATTTTTGTCGATTCTTTGGGTAACTCTTTGAAATCTTTTATATGTCCTGCTCCACAATGGAAACAATTAAATGCTCCTGTGGTTCTATTGAATCCACATTGAAAGTTTTTTACTCCGCAGTTAGGACATTTTGAAAAATCTAACCAGTCGCCTCGTTCTTTTGTTTCAACCCTTAATTCATTCGCTAAGTCATTAATTAAATTAACATAACTCACCATAATAACACCTAGCCTTTCTAAGCTAAAATTTTATAAAGGCTTATGCTATCCCCTTGAATTTTTCCTTATCTTTATGATATAATCTTTTTAGCGAATGAAGATTACATTTTAAAGTGTCAGGGTGCGGTTCATCGGGAACGGCACTTTTGCCTTTTATAATACCCTAAATATAATTTTTATATACTTTATAATTTACCATAAAATTTGTTTATTCAAAAGTAAGACTATTCTTTAAATTTTGAACGTGATAAAAAGCAAAAATTTTACTAAATTTTTAGTCTATCCTGACGGCTTTTTATCATGTAGTATGAAACTATTTTGTTTTTTATTTAAATCCACCTGAATAATAAATACTAATAATACATGTAATTACAGTAACAAATATTCCTAAAAGACAGAATAATAAATTTTTTAATGTATTTTCTATTTCTAATTTTTCTCTTTTCTCCTCGGACTTTTTTAGTTCATCTCTTAGTCTATCTATTTCAGCTTCCATTCTTCTTCTTTGGTCTTCAGATTCTATTATTTTATTTAAAATTTCATCCATCTTTCTAAAATGTTTTTCTTCTTTAAATTCTTTTTCTAATCTTTCTAACTCTCCCTCTTTTCCTAAAGCACTATCAATGAACTTCTGTATTACCTTCTCACCTTACGCATAACTTAGACAAGCCAGAACCAAAAATATTAAAGATTTGTGTAAGCAAGGGAAAAGGGAAAAACTGGAAAAAGGGGAAAAATTATTATCTATTTTTTCTTTTCCCATTTTCCCTTCTTTTCCATTTTTCCTTAATTTACACTACCTAAATACTTATTTGCGTAACATGAGTTACCTTTACAAAAGCGTCTTTAAAAATTTCTTTTGCCCAAAAATCGTTATATATGAGGGGTAATTTGAAAGGCATTGGAGGTGGCTCCAAAGGAACTTTAGAAATTCGTTTTATAGATAGCCAATTAATAATGAATTTTTTTGCGAATACTATTAAAATTGATATAATACTGATGGAAACAATTGAAATTATGTAAGATAATTGTATTTCCATAAAACTTTATCCTTTTTTATAATGTGATATTTCTTTTATATTCAATCTATAATTCTATAATTAACAAAAAGGTTTATCTAACGTTTCGTTTGTGGAGGTTTCAAGTTGGGGTATTTGTACAAAGCCTCCTCTTTTAATAGCTGCTGTAACTATGCTAAGTAATTCTTTTCTTTTGATATTGCCGTTGGTGCGTCTGAGAACCTGACAAAAATGGTAGGTAAATACACCTCTTATTACACTATCTATTTTACATTCTTCTGATGTTTGGTTGTCTCTACAGGCTGCCCAGAGGGTATGATTAAGACCTTGAACAATAACCGTTCCTCGTTCACCTAAAAGTCTTTTAGTTCTAATATCCGGATTATAGTCAATGTGAAAAGTAAAGTCTATGGGTGGAGGCATATAACGGATTTTGCTTTTATTTTCTTCAGGTGAGATTAAGTCTCTTGTTCCTGTTCCTGAATGACAGGAGTCTAAAATAATTTCTAAATTTACGCCAGCAGGAAGTTTAGAAATTATTGTTTGTAGGTCATCATCAGAAATATAAACAGAGGTTTCAAAATCAATATCATGGGGACATAAAATTTCATCTTTTCTATCTACTTCATCTCCGCTTATATCTGCAACCTGTGAACCATGCCCTGAGTAATAAAAGACGAGTGAATCGCCGTCTTTAGCATTAGAGATTAACCAGTTAAGCCCTTTAAGTATGCCTGCTTTTGTTGCCCGTTTATCAGTACATAACCGGATATTTGAAGATGGGAAACCACAAATAATTAAAGTATTAGCCATATCCCTGACATCATTTATACAACCATTTAAGTCAAGTTCACTTTGACCTGCAGGGGCATAATCATTAATTCCAATAAGAAACGCTTTTTTAACCATTTTTTTTATATTTCTCTTATCCGTATTTTATTAGGTGTAATTACGACAAATTTATTTAATAATAAATCTCCATATTTATTTAAGATTTTGATTATACTGTCTGTTATTGCTTCGAAATCTTTAGCTTTATACCTTAAAAATATTACGCTTACATCTGTTTTGTGATGAGCAAAAACCCATTCTCCAAAATCCTTATCCTCAGTTAATAAAACAAACTGCTTTTCTTTTGTAATATTCAAAATTTCTTTGTCATCAAGCCCTTTAAATTCTTCTAAAATTGAAGTAACCTTAAAACCTTCAATTCTTAATTTTTTAACAATTTTAAAATTTACGTCTTCATCAGCAAGAATATTAAGCAATCATTGCCTCCTTTGATATAACATCAGCAGAGTAAGATAGTGCAGCTAAAATATCTTCTTCTCTTAAATGTGGGTAAGCGTCTAAAAGTTCTTCTATTTTCATCCCTTCTGATAATTTTTCAAGTATTAATTCTACTGTTATTCTAGTGCCTTTTATAATAGGTTTACCAAGCATTGTATTAGGATTTGAAATGATTCTTTCTCTATAATTCATAAATAAATTCCTCCATTAATAAGTGTATATAGGCACAATCTAATCTTTAAAAACCTTTTCTATCTAAAACACAAATACTACTTACAATTATACAGGATATATAAAATATTTCTTTAAGTGTAACCCACTTGTAAGCAGTGGCATAAATAGTATAACTACCTGTAAGATTACCGAATAGTTACTTATTTTAGAACGTGATAAAAAGCAAAAATTTTACTAAATTTTTAGTCTATCCTGACGGCTTT
>CAYWFU010000120.1:0-5495 GCA_964457585.1 uncultured bacterium
TCAAAAATTAACCACAGAGAACACAGAGAAACCTTTAAATATTAATGAGTTAGAAGAGTTTTTTAAGTTCTCCCCCCTCTGTGCAATGGCATTGACACTAAATTGACGATTGAGCATTGAGCATTGACAATTGAGCATTAAGGGCTAAAATAATTCCATAGATTATACTATGAAAGAATGTAATAAATTATGTAAAATTATTAATAACAGCATAAAAACAATAGGCAAAAGGATGGTTTAATGCTCAATGCTCAATTGTCAATGCTCAATTTAATAATATATTTAGTGTCAATGCCATTGCCCCTCTGTGCCTAATAGCAGTAACTTAAGGGTTTTTTAATGTTTTTATGGTTTTTTATTATTTGTAGTTGCTTGATTTATCAAGCTTTTTTTATGTTCGATAAATCGAACAACTACAATTTTATATCTTAAGTTACTGCCATTGCTCTGTGCCCTCTATGTGCCCTATAAATTCTCATCTTATTTAAGCTATTTTTTAAATAAAAACCACTAAACCTCTTGAGAACACAGAGATTTTTTGAAACATAAAAAAACTCTGTATTCTCTGTGGTTCATTTTTATCTTCCTTTTTTTATTTCATTTTTGACAGTACCCACTATGAGAATATATGCAAAACCAATAACAGTCCTTTTTTAACAATTATTTCAGCTTTTTGCTTTTCAAGAATATTGCTTATTCCGCGGCTTTTGTCTCTAAAAAGAGTTTCATTATATAGTTTATATTTGAATCCCTTCAATGTTACTCCGGTGCTTTTTTTGTTTATAGAGAGGATTGAAATGATATCTCCCTGCCTGCCATGAATATAAGTTTTTTTATTAACCAGTTCCACTTTAAATTTTTTAGTTAAAATTATCCCTTTTGTATTATTAGCAATGATTTTTTCCAGAATAAAAATATTTGCAAGGAAATGATCTATCCTGCCTCCTGCCATACATAATAATATAATTTCTTTTGGTCTAAATTCAAGAGCTTTTTCAACTGCCAATTCAGTATCTGATTTATCTTTTTTTGATGGGAATGGAATAATTTTTATGTTTTTTTTCTGATAGAATTTTCGGATATTTGCCGGAAGTGAATCCATATCCCCTATTATTAAATCAGGGGATATTCCTGATTTATAGCAATTAATAGAACCGCCATTTACAGCGATTAAAAAATCCATAGAAGAAATTTCTTTTTTATAGAAATTTAAATTCTCTTTTTTCCCATTTCCTACAATAGCAATATGATTAAATTTATTCATAGCATATCATTTATCTCTTAAATTTTTTTTCAAGTTCTTCGGAAGTAATTTTAACAAGCGCCGGTCTTCCATGTGGACAAAAATAAGGAATATTTAATTTTTCAGCTTCATCTATAAGACCCTTTATTTCCTCTATTTTAACAATATCTCCAGCTTTAATAGCACTATGACAGGCCATAATTATAGCAGTTTTATCAATAAAATCAAACTTATTTTTATCAGGATCGAATTCCTTATAAATATTAATTAAAAAATCTTTAAGATTAGCTTTTATTAAAAATACCGGTATTTCTTTTATGATAAAAGTTGTTCCCCCAAAATATTCTATTTCGATCCCTAAAGAATTTAATTCCTTTAATTTATTTTTAAGAAAGTAAGTTTCTTCAATTGAAAATTCAATATTTATAGGAAAAAGCAAGCGCTGTATATCAAAATGACTTTTTTTAATTGATAATTTAATTTTTTCATATAAGATTCTTTCATGAAAAGCATGTTGATCCATTATATATGTGTCGGCTTCATTTTCAAGTATCCAATAATTCTTTTTTATCTGTGCAAGCGGTTTTAATAATGTTTCATATCCGGAATTTTCATTTTTTTCGGTTTCATTGCGGAATAAAGAGAATTCTGTGTTTGAATTTTGATTTTCAGAAAATTGATTAGTATTGGAGATGTGATAAGATTCAAGCGGTTCTTTTAAGCTATCATATTTAATATTCTCTTTTTCAATTTTTTTTGTATCATTGTTTTTTAAAGCATTAAGTACAGCTTGAGAAACATATTCATGGATTATTCTGTCTTCCATAAATTTAACTTCTCTTTTTGTAGGATGAATATTAACATCAATCAAATGATAGGGCAGGGTAAGATATAGTATTGCCAGAGGATGTCTGTCAATCATCAAAAAAGTATTATAACCTTTATAAATAGCATGATTAATAGTTTTATTTTTAACTGCACGGCCATTAACAAATATAAGCTGATAATTTTTATTTGGTTTAGAGTAAGTTGGATTTGAAATAAAACCTGATATTTCAAGCCCAATATTATCAGCCTTATAATTAATACTTAACAAATTATTTTTTAAATCATCTCCATAAATTTCAAATATTCTTTCTTCTATATGAGAAGTTTTAGGAAAATTATAAAGTATATGATTATTATGCGCTAATACGAAATTTATTTCCGGAAAAGCAAGCATATATTGAATTACAATATTAGTTATATGTCCAAATTCAGTATTGACACTTTTTAAAAATTTTTTGCGCGCTGGAATATTATAAAATAAATGAGATACAGTAATTTTGGTGCCAGTATGACAGCCAGTATCTGCAACATTTTTTAAACTGCCGCCATCTATTTCCAGTTTGGTCCCCTGCATTTCTGATTCTTCTTTCGTTTCCATATAGATTTTGGATACACTGGCTATACTTGCAAGAGCTTCACCTCTGAAACCGAGAGTATGAATATTATTAAGATCCTCTTCGCTGGTAATTTTACTTGTTGCATGCTGTTCAAAAGACATTATTGCATCGTCTCTGGACATTCCAATACCATTATCCAGAATACAAATAGATTTCATTCCTCCATGTTCAATAAAGATTTTAATCTGTGTGCTTTCTGCATCAATGGAGTTTTCTATCAGTTCTTTAACAACGGAAGCGGGTCGTTCAATAATTTCACCAGCGGCTATTTTATTGATAAGATCAGTATTTAAACGTTTTATTTTTCCACTCATTGTGGATCCTTTTTTGTATATTATATATTATGAATAGTGTCATATAATTCTTTAAAAGTCAATTCCAGACTAGAGATTCCCCAAGAAAGAAATTAACCACAGAGAACGCAGAAAGATTTTTATCTGGAAGTGCCAAGAATACCCTGCAGTTTACTGCAGGGATGAATTGGCACAAATATAAATAATAAATAATTCCTATCAGAGACAGAAGATACCTCGCAGCTTGCTGCGAGGTTCTTCATTATATTTTTATTTTATTACTCTGTGTTCTCAAGAAAAAATAAAAAGATCATGAAATGCAAAGCTTTTTTAAACAAAAATTAATTTGAGGACGCAGAGTTTTAAATTAAAAATATATCTCAGTGTGCTCTGTGGTTCGTTTTTTCGATTTTGGGAAATTTTCTGAAACTTGACAAACATCTTTCTTGCTACTATACTTATATACAATTAATAGGAGAATACAATGGAAGACAAAGAACGGACATCCCGAAATGAAATACTTTATCATATTCTCTCTGCATTAAAAGATATGGGTATGCGGCCTGAAATAATTTTACGTCATACGATTAATACTATGTTTGAAGATTTAGAAGATGTAAAAAATGCTATCACCGGAGAAATAAATATTAATAATTTTGATGAAGCTGTAAAACAGTTGGAGCGTGCAGAAGAAGAACACAAATTAATACAAAAAGGTGTTGTTGAGCATGCTAATGGCAATTCTCTTCATTTTCATGCTTATGGATGCAGTTATTTAAGTATTTCCCTGCAGGCTGAAAAACATGGAGCTACTGATGGCTGCCCTATATGTGTACTTGCCATTGGAACTGTTGGTGCTCTTTGTGCTTTGACAGGGAAGAAACATCGTTCAATTAAAAAAACGCATACCCCAGGTACAGATCTTTGTGAGATTGAGGTAGAGTTAATTTGATGACAGATAAAATAGAAAAATTAATGGTACCATTGCGATGGTTAAAAGAAAATACTTCATTTTTGGAAACTGTGGCGCTTGTTAATAGTCAGGAAGGTCTTATTATAGCTTCCACAAGCAAATCTGAAACTGAAGAACAAGACATTGCGGCAATTAGTGCAACAGTTTATACAAATAGCCAGAAGATGGTATCATATCTTAAAAAGAATGAGTTAAGACAAATCCTTTTGCAGACTGAAGATGGATATATAGTTGTTTGTATTATTAATGAAACAATATTGCTGACTATACTGGCAAAAACAGAGGCAAGTCTCGGATTAATTTTTTTAAATACAAAAAAAGTTCTTAAAAAAATATATGAAATAATAATGATGGAATGAAAAGGAGGGAAGAAATATGCCATTAAGTGATAAGGAAGAATTGGAAAAGGTTTTAAAACATCTTGAAACGAGTGTGCCAGAGATAGAAGCAGCCGCAGTAGTTAGTATGGATGGTTTAATTCTTGCTTCTGCATTGCCGGCAGATATTGATGAAGATCGTGTTGCAGCAATGGCAGCAGCTATGCAAAGTTTAGGAGAACGTGTATCAGAAGAATTAAAAAGAGGTGGATTAGAACAACTATTTATACGAGGTGCAGAGGGTTTTACATTTATTACTCAGGCAGGATCTGAAGGTGTATTGACTGCTCTTGCCCGGAAAGAAGCTAAATTGGGTCTTATTTTTCTGGAAATTAAACGCGCAGCAGGAGATATAGCTAAAATACTAAAATAAAAAAGGCAAAGAGTCAGAGAGTCAGAGAATCAAAGTGTCAGTCAAGCTCTTATGCTATATCTCGAAGTACAGGAAATTGAAAGTTTGGTTATAACGCCTCATAAATGAGGCAACTACATGTCATTGGTGTAGTTGGGGCTGTCCAAAAAGGTGCGAAAACTACTTTTTTGTCATTCCCGCGAAGGCGGGAATCCAGCATTTAAGCCATTACCCTAAAATATGGATTCCGCATCAAGTGCGGAATGACACTTTTTTGGACAGCCCCTTAATTTATCTGGAAGTGCCAAGAATACCCTGCAGTTTACTGCAGGGTATTCTTGGCACAAATATAAATAATAAAATATTCCTATCAGAGACAGAAGATACCCTGTGGCTCTCAGACTGGGTCAAATCAATTTTGGAATTTTTTTAAAAAACGATATTAAAAAGTAGCTATGAAAGCCGATAATACTATATAATAACAGGAATAAGAAAATCAGTGGAGGCTTGAAATGGCATATATAGTAGGCGATAGAAATCAGATAGCGCTTTTACCAGCAGCAGTAGAAGATTACATAAGCAAAGATGATCCAGTAAGAGTATACGATGCATTTATAGAATCGCTGGATTTCAACAAATTAGGAATAGCAATAGAACCATATAAAAGTGGCGCTCATGAATATTATCCCAAGACGATTTTAAAAATATTAGTGTATGGATATTCATATGGGATAAGAAGTTCAAGAAAATTAGAACGCTGTCCCGTCTCACATTATTTTAACTAAAAATTTCAAATTAAATTGAATATTAAA
>CAYWFU010000121.1:0-5495 GCA_964457585.1 uncultured bacterium
ACAGGTTTCGAATTGAGGTTAAGTTTAACTATCCAACAGGTCAGGTAAATAAATGAATGTTATGCGCCGCAAAGACAGAAGGCTGCATTGTTTTTTTAATATGTTAAACTATAAGGGCTTGATTACTCCGACCCCTTGAAGTTTATAACATATTATTTATGGGCATTTCTATATTGAGAACGGAATATACTTGTTGATTTTTTTCATAAATAAAAAATATGAGCAGTTATTGAATGACCATATATTAAACAGCTCGTTACAAATAAAGGAATATTAACCGTTTGGTTCAAAAAGCAAAAAACTATATTCTTCAATATAAAGTTCTTTTTTATCTATCATGGATCTGTCTTTATTTGATCTTTCCATCATGGATTAGTTTGCATTCAATTTTCCAGGGTAAAGACCTTCTAAACTTTAGTAGCCCAATTGCCAGGTCCCTCGTAATCCTCGGATTTGTAATATATTTTTCCATATCAGCATTTCTGATAAACCGTTATTTCACTACTCTTACCGTTGATAAACCTGTCATTATGAAAATCAATGACTGGTTAAAAAATATTAAAGAAAATGTTTGGCTTGTTATTTTTTGTTGCTTGGCCGTTGTCCTTCATATATATTCGTTTTTCTTTGTTGAAGTAGGCTTTCTTAATCAAGGTTTATGGATGTATGATTTCTCGAATAGGTTCTGGCACAGATTATTCGAATCCCCAATACAATATGGTTTTTGGTCTTTTGTAGTTTTATTGATATTAATAATAAGACAAAAAAAAACTATCAATTATATATCAAATTATATAAGTGTAAAATTTACTGAATATAATAATCTTCTAAAATTTTTTTTCATATTGAGCTTGTTTGGTTTATTCAGTTTATATTCTTATTTGTTCCCCTATTCCCGTGAAGATTCGTTACAATTGTTGCGATTCCCTCCTGTTTCACATTTTCTTTATCTTGTTACTTACTATGCATTTGGAATTTCTCATATAGGTCCAAGAATACTACAATTAATATTTTATATACTTAGCGCTGTTTATCTGTATCGGACAATTCATTTATTCCGCGAAAAGGAAACCGCTTTATTAGGCGCAACTATATATTTGTTTTCACCGGTAATGTTTCATTATGCGTCCCTGACTTTTTTAGAAAGTGGAACAACTTTTTTTATGATATTAATTTCTTTCTATTTCCTGAAATTTATTAAAGATGAAGACGATAGAGATTTGATTTTAACTTCGTATTTTATTGGGATAGCTTTTATGTATAGCAGAATAGTACAGGTAGTGTTTATTGTCTGTTTTTCCTATCTCGTATTCAGCAGAATAAAAAAGAGGGATTGGCATTCGATCATTCACTTTAAGATATTATTGTTGTCTTTAATTACAGTCCTGCCCTTTTATATGATTGGGGGAAGGGAGGGGCTGAATTTTTATGGGCCTGCATTGTCTAATTTGCTTTCACCGGACTATATATTCCTGGTGATCCAGAGTCAACTATCCTTTATACTTTCCTTTTTATTAGTATTTTCAATTATTTTTATTTTCTTTACTAAAAAAGATGACTTGTCTTTATTTTATGGATTATATTTTATTGCATATTACGTTTTTTTAACTCTAAAATTGGGGGTTGCAAGTCAGCGATACTCAATGGCTTTATATCCGGCAGTTGCCGTTTTGATAGCCCAGTTTATTTTTAGTATTACTCAACGAGTCAGGTATAAACATTTTTTTAAGCTGTTTTTTTCAATACTAACCGTTTATTTAATCTTTCTATGCCTGGTCCCACGTTCCAGTACGAATTTTATTTCATTTAAGTATATGGATTTTGAGACCCAGCAGTATCCAATTGAGAAAGCTACGGACTGGATCAAAGAAAATACCGGGGCAAACGATAAAATATTAGTGCTATTGATTCCGGATTATGAGTTTTATGTAAAGAGGATTTATGAGGACACAAAGACTCTTAATCCAAACAGATTTGTTTTTTTATTCGCTGAAGAAATTAAAGAGCTGAACATGCCTAACCAAAAATTGAAACAATATTTTGTTGACAAGAATGGATCTTATATCATGTTTTCATTTAGTGCAAAAGGGGCATTCCCTTTCGATAGAGTTGATAGGGAAATGATTACATATTTAAAAGAGAACAAGAACAATGAATTTACAGAAGTTTCAATATTTAATCTTGAAGACAACTATATTCTCATATATAAACTAAAAGAAAAAAGGCCGGATTAAAATCTCTCATTAGACTTATATTTATTAGTATAGAGGATCTTACATTATGCTATTCAATTCATGGACCTTTCCATTATTTTTTTTAATCGTATGGGGCTTGTATATATCACTAAAGCACAGATATCAGAATATATTATTACTAATCTCCAGTTATATATTTTACTGCTGGTGGGACTGGCGTTTCCTTTCATTACTGCTTATTTCAACGGTAGTGGGCTTTTATTGTGCAAAACGAATTAAAAACTAAGATACAAACAAGACGCGGTATTTGCTCATCAGTTTGGTAGTAAATCTAGGTATCCTGGGTTTTTTCAAATATTTCAACTTCTTTGCCAAATCAACTATACGAATATTATCCAGCCTTGGCTTTCAGGCGGACCTTCCAACTCTCAATATTCTTCTCCCTATCGGCATAAGCTTTTATACTTTTCACGCTTTGGCCTATACAATTGATGTATATAGGGGAAAAGAAAAGGCAACTAATGATCCAGTTTGTTTCGCCGTATACATTGCCTACTTCCCCAAACTATTTGCAGGCCCGATAGAACGCTCGTCACATTTCCTGCCTCAAATCCAAACAACCAGGCAAGTTAGTAATTCTGACATATATAATGGAATAAAGCTTGTTCTGATGGGATATTTCAAAAAGGTTTTTGTTGCAGATGGTGTTGCTCCAATTGTTGACAAGTGTTTCGCCTCTCCTGAAAGTTATAGTGGACTCGCACTCATCTTTGGCGCGTACTTATATGCTCTTCAGATTTACGGAGATTTTTCTGGATATACAGATATTGCGCGAGGAATTAGCAGACTATTCGGGATTAAATTGAAGCTTAACTTTAAGCAACCATATTTATCGTCAAACATTACAGAGTTTTGGCGAAGGTGGCATATATCGCTATCTTCATGGTTGAAAGACTATCTATATATCCCCCTGGGTGGAAACAGAAAGGGCCCTTTTAGGACATATGTAGCTATTGTAGTCACCATGTTATTGGGTGGTCTGTGGCACGGAGCGGGATGGACCTTCATTATCTGGGGTGGACTACATGGTGCCTATTTGGCTTTTCACAAATTTATTTTAAGAGGTCGGAAAGTTGCTTTTTCTGATCCCCCTCATTCGCTTATAGATTTAATGAAATGGCTTGTCGGCGTAATAATTACGTTTAACCTTGTTTGTTTAGGTTGGGTGTTCTTCCGGGCTGAATCATTATCAAATGCGCTATCCTATTTACATAATATCCTGAAAATGGGAAGCGGAATAGATATAGAACTTATTGTATATCTATTGTTTTATGGGACATGTATTCTTGTAATTGATTTACTTTGTTGGTACAGAAATGACGAGTTGCCATTTCATGAATCATGGCATCCCGCCATTAGTGGACTCGTTTACAGTATTATGGTAATAATGCTTTTCTATATTGGAGAAAATAATGCTCCGCCCTTCATCTATTTTCAGTTTTAATACAATTAAAACATTCCCCAAGCCGACAAGAGCGTTTTATTGGTCTATACTCTGGCTTGGGTGCTTAATATTCATAGGCAACTTGCTCCTGAAACCATTTCTAAATATACACACATCGAGAATCGGGAAAGTGATTATATACTTAAATACCACCTTTAATGAAGAAAGCGACAAAAATAAGTTCGTTCTTTTTTTGGGCAGCTCACGTTTTCATTCTGCCATAAACATAAAGACACTTACTGAAATATCTCATGTTAAGAATATATCTTTTTTAAATATTTCAAGACCAAGTATGGGACCTTGGCATTATTCAGTTGTACTTAGAAATACTGAAATGCCTCTTTCAAGAGTAAAGCAAATTTTTTTAGAGATCAGTCCTTGGATGTTTAATGCAAATGCTTTGCATCCGATATCAAAGGAAAGCTTCCAACTTCGCGATGAAATACTCAAATGGGGAAATATTCAAGAAAGATTGGAGATTAAAGAAACAACTCAAAGGATAGAAGCAATGACAATTAGCATGATACCCAGAAACCCGCTGTCAGATTATATTTTGGTTCTTAACGAATCAGAACCTATTATTGATCTGGTGATTCCGGAGCTTGAAGCAAATCAAAATTCTGAGAAAGTGCTTGGAGATAATCCAAATTTCAGGGCCGAGAATATATCAAGATGTCATCTTTATAAATTTGAATTTCTTCAGAGTGAAGCAAATAAATTGCTGGAGCTGATCAGGGAACTCGAAAGATCTGGCGTTGCAGTATCCATTATTCATCCACCAGTGAGAAGTGAATATTACAACTATCTGGATACTGACCGTAGGTATCGTGCAGAGTTTGAAAAATATAAAAATTTCATAAAAAGTTTTTCAGATAACCATCAAGTTATTTATTGGGAAAAACCCGTTGACTGTGGCTTGGATAATTCTATTTTTGTTGATTATGGACATTTTTCAAAGGAAGGATCCATTTTGTTTACTAGACGACTAAGTGTGGAAATAAATCACCTTATAGAATAAATCAATGGCGAGTGTCTGATTTAATCATAAATCTTCTCTATAATATAGGGTTGCCTGTTTCTCACCTGGTCTAATACACGCCAGAGGTATTCACCTACAATTCCGATCATTAACATTTGAATGCCGGAAAGAAGAAGCACTACGACCATAATTGGCGCCCAGCCATAAGGGACAACATTCCCGAAAATTCTTGCAAGGATTATGAATATTGCATATAAAAAGCCGAGTAATGCAACAATACTGCCGACTACTGACATTAATCTTAAGGGGAAATATGAGTAGCTTGTGATACCATCTATCAGGTATTTAATTTTTTTTGAAAAAGTCCACCTGGATTTCCCGATTTCTCTTTCGCTTCTTTTGTACGGGATAAATTTAGTTCGATAGCCACCCCATAATAATTGTCCCTGCCAGAATGGGTTAGCTTCCATCTTCTCCAATATAATATTTTTCACTTTATTACTGATCAATACAAAATCAAAACCGCCTGAAGGCATATTGGGAAATGAAAGTTTCCTTATCAGGTTGTAAAATATGCCCGATGTCTTTCTTTTAAAATACGTGTCTTCTCTTGATTCACGGGTACAAATGACAATTTCATATTTATCCTGTAAATGATAACGGATCATTTCATTTATCAGTTCCGGGGGATCCTGCAAATCGGCTGAAATATTAATCAGGCATTTGCCTCTGGCATACTGATATCCGGCATAGATTGCAGATACCTGGCCGAAGTTACGTGTAAACTTGATTACTTTTATTAAATCCGGATGTTTTT
>CAYWFU010000122.1:0-5401 GCA_964457585.1 uncultured bacterium
TAAATATTTTATTGCAATTGGAATCAAAGGGATTACCCTGTCTTTTTTACCTTTGCCCTCTTTAATGAAAATAACTTTATTTTCTAAATCAACATCATTTATTTTTAACTTTCTTAACTCAAAATTCCTAATTCCTGTTGCATAAAGCAGTTCCAATATTGTCTTGTCTCTAAATCCGATAATATTATTTTCTTTGGGAATAGACAGAATTTTTTCAATTTCATCCTGTGTGAGAATTGTACTTGGCAAGGACTTCTTTTGTGCTGGTATTTCCATATCAAGAGTTGGATCATAAAAAATAATGCAATTTTTATTTAACCATTTGAAAAATTCTTTTAATGGTTGAAGTTTTTTAACTATTGTTAATAATGCTAATGGCTTTCCGTTTTTCTCCTGCTTTATCTGCATTATTTTACTCTGATATTCTTTTAAAACATCACTTGTTACATCTGCTATTCTGGAAATTTGTTTACTTCTTAGAAACTTAAATAAATCAATTAGTGCATAATTGGCATTTCTTATTGTATATTCAGAAAAATTGTTAATCAAAAGTTGCTCTAAAAATTTGTCTTTTAATTCTTCCATCTCTGTTTTATTGGTTGTTATCGTTTCCATAGCTCGCTCCTGATCTTGGATGAAATTTTAACAACATCTCTTTTAATTTATTTTTCTCAACATGCGTGTAAACTTGCGTAGTCTGAATATTCTCATGTCCAAGAAAAGCCTGTACATATCGTATATCCATACCGTCCTCAAGCAAGTGCGTTGCAATTGAATGTCTAAAGCTGTGACATGGAGCTACTTTTCGGGTTATTCCTGCTTTCTTAAGATACTTTTTAATAACCATTGCAAGCCATTGAGAAGTTAAAGCACCATTGTATGAAGTTAAAAACAAAACTCCATCTCCTGTTTTTGATCGTTCTTCCCAGTTATTTCCGCAAGGTCTCGGACATTGTGAAAGTTCAGAATGGATTTTATCAATATATCGTTTTAAAAACCTGCAAGTCGGAGTATTTAAAGGAACAAATCTATCTTTTCCACCTTTACCTTTAGTTATTCGCAAAAGTTTGTTCTCAAAATCAATATTACTGACTTTTAATCTTGTAAGTTCCCCTGCTCTTATTCCTGTTGAATAAAGAACTTCAAGAATAGTTCTATCACGATATCCAAGTATTGTTTTTAAATCAGGTTGATTAAGAATAGATTTTATTTCATCAAAACTCATTATTCCTCTTGGGAGTGGATTAGGTTCTTTTGGTAGTATCAAATTTTCTGTTGGATTAAAATAAATATGATTTTTCTTAAAAAGAAATTGAAAAAATAATCTTATTTGTGCTAATCGTCCATTAATGGTTAAAACGCTTAAAGATTTTCCTTTACAGGTTTTATAAAGAAATAGATATTTCTTATAATCTTCCAAGGTTTCCAGCTTTACTCGATTTATGTCATTAATTCCCTGTGTTCTGAGAAAGTTCAAAAATAGTCTTAAATACTGCTCATTCTGCCTGATTGTATAAGGAGAATAATTTTTTAACTGTATATGTTGCAAATACAGATTTTTAAATTGTTCCATATTATTCACTAATTTCTTTATTAATATTTTTATTGGTTTAAATTCTGACTTCTACCTTCTGAATTCTGACTTCTGTTTTTATGCCCGACACCCTGCAACAGCAATTTTCTTTTTCTCATTACACCATATAATTATTTTTTCTTCAAACACTCATGGTTACCAAAAATAGTTCTTTTCCCTTTATACTTCAAAGAGTTAAACCTTGTGTTTTTTTTCGGGTTTAAATCTCATAGTCTCAAGGTTTTTGATATTTTGTTCGTAATTTATTTGTATCTGTTAAACTGACAATATATTTCTTACCTGGTTTTCCTTCATAAGCTAATTCATAACGATACATCTTGCCTCTATCTCCAGCTATAGGAATAACATATTGTAAGTCTATCAGTTCTTTTAAATGATTTCTTATCTGCCAGTCACCCCAGCCAGTGAATTCTCTGACATCACGACGATTAAATTTAAGCTCTTTTGGAGAAATCAAAAATTCTTTGCATTTTTGATTTACCATCTCTCTGATTAGTTCCAAAAGTTTTTTGCTCGGACTTGATAATTCTTCTAAACTATGGCTTAAAATTTCAGCCATTAATTTGTTAGCTTCTTCAATATCATTAATATCAACCTCAATATAATCAACTTCTTTTCCATTGTGAATAATCTTTTTAATTTCTTTCTTGTATTGATTAAGAAAAGCAATAGTCTCTATAAGTGATAAATATTTATCCTGCTCTCTCCTGGATTGCAGCCAATAGTCAGGGAATGTCAGATCATCAGCATAAGGATTGATTACAACTAATTTCTTTAATAATCTTTGTGCATTCTGATGAATCTGCTTTATTTCGTCTGCTTTCTGGATATTTTGATAACCTTCCAATGTCTTCGCATGTTTTTGGTAATGATGAACTTTGTCTGTTTGTTCTGTACTTTCATCTAATGAGAGAATAAAACAGCGAGTAGCATTTTCATAATTAATGCTTGGTTTTGTGGTAGAAAAAAGTAAAGCAATTGGCCCCTCAACTTCGTATTCTACTGTTTTCATTTTACCTGAAATATTATCTTTAATCGGTGCTGCTAATCTTAAACGTTTTGAAGAAATTAATTCTCTCAAAGGATAATTTGATCCGTTTAACCCTTCTTCCTCACCTGCAATCATCAATTTATGTTTTAAACTTTTGTCTTCTTTGTAATACAAGGCTTGCGGAGTAATGCGAGTATATGTAACTGTATCCTCAGGAGGTACAAGATTTGCTAAATATTCCATTAACTTTGATTTACCTGCTCCACTGCGAGAAATAATAACTCCAGAAAGAGGATTATCAAGCTTTCGAGATATTGTGATTAAATAACCGATTTTTTTATTTAATTCTTCTCCCACATATCCCATAATATCAAGATGATTAATAACATTATTAAGTATATTTGGCTCTTTTAAAAATTTTAAGGCTTCTTCTTCCTCATCCTGAGACATTTGATAAGATTTAGTTTTTTCAGAGTCTTCTGAAATTTCTCGTACATCTCTCAACTTTTCCAATTTTTGAATAATATTAGATAAATCCTGTTCAATTACTCCGCTGGACATATCATAAAGTTTTGATACTGCTTTTGTAAAAGTTACTCTGCTTCGACTGACATAAAGGTCAATAGTATCAATATGAGTAATATTTTCAATAATAGCTCTGATATTAACTTTTAAACGTTTTTTATCTTCTTTTTCCAGTTCTTTTACAATGTATTTACGATTGGAGAATTCAAAAATAATTATATCATCTGTAACTTTGATAATTCCTTCTTGTCCTATTTTGGTTGATACTGGATCAGCTTCATTTAGCAATTTTTCGAAGTCTTCTTTGGCATGATTATATTTATGAATATATTCGTAAATACTAACTCCATCAGCTAAAATAATTATGTAACAGGCAATTCCAATTTCATCAAATTTATGCGAAAGATAATCAATTTTATCTTGTGTTTTTAATAGTAAATAAATTTTTTTAGGATTTGGATTATATGTTTTTAATAGATTAAATAAACTTTCCGGAATTTCACCGATTAAAGGAATTGTTTCTAAATATCCAAGTTGATAGAGTGTTAAAGCGTCAATCATTGTTTCAGTGAATATTAAAGTTTTATTTTCTATGATTGTTTTCCAGTTATAAACTGTCTCCAGTGGATTGGGGAGAAATATTTCTTTCCCATTATAAATGGATTTTCCAATTAAACTAATGCAGTTATCATCTTTGTCAAATATTGGAAATATCAGGCAATCATAAAAGTATTCTTTACTTTTGATTAATAAACCCAATTCTTTAAGATCATTACGGATTGAACCTTTGGAAGGAATTGCTTTAAGGAGAGAATCATTTGAATAACCAAGTTTAAATCTTGCAAATACATCATCACTATAAAAACCAAGACTTTGTAAATACTCTTTACCTTTTGAATCTTTCTTGAAGACTTCTTGATAAAATTTAAAAACATTGTTTAATAACTCTGTTTTATTTACCGTCATACTTACCGCCTCCATTTTTTATCATTATCAGAGAAATGATCATTAATAAGTGCTACAATAAAAAATACAATAAAAAGAATAAGCCAAAGTATAAACATTTCCCCTATTGTTGGCATTTCTGAAACCAAGATATTTCTCCATTTATTTTTTATCCCCCTTTTTAACAATAAAAAAGGGGCTAACATATCTATTACCGGCCACTATCACGTAAATCCGATAAAAGACTGCGCCCCTATTTCTCTGACCGAAATCAGAGAAACAGCAACAGCCATTCTCTTACGTGATAGTGAGAGGCCCTAAGTCCTCCTTAAGAGATAAAGCTTAATGCTAAAATATTTAATTGTGTTTTTGTTATTTAGTTTCTATATAGCAAATCCTTTTATTAAATGCAAGATAAAAATATATATTTATTTTACACTAAAAAGTTTTTTAATCTCAGGATGTTCTATTAATTCTTTTCGTATTCCTTCAATAATCCACATCCTCATTTGAGTTTGATATCCAAGTCCTTTTAATTTTGCAATAACTTTAGCTAAATCTACTTGATGACCTTCAATCCTTAAGGTGAGAAGACGTTTTTTTTCTTCTTTCTTTTTAGCAAATTTTCTCAAAAGTACTGGTGAAAATTTTAATGGCTCTTCTATATCAATGAATTCTTTTTGATAATCAAGAGGGCTATGACTGTCCCAAAATTTAGCTTCTTCTACTTCAGATTCAAATTTTGGTATATTTTTTATTTTCATTTTATCTTATACCTTTTTTCTTTTTGTAATATCGTTTTTCTTTAATAATCATATCTCTTGCAGTTATTACTCTTATTTTACTGGATTCTTTTAAAACAAAAACTATTAAAAGATATCTTCCATCCTCTGTAAGACCATATGCAATATATTTATTATCTTTAGTTTTTTGATAAATAGGTTTACTGTATAAAAATATTTCTTCGACCTCAAATATGCTAACTTTATGTCTTGCTATATGATTTTCGTTTTTATCATCCCAATCAAAATCACTAATATGCATAAAAATCCTTTATAAATCTGTTACAATGTTACTACAATGTATTTATATTGTCAATTACTTTTTAAAGTTAAAAATAAAGGATGTTGATTTAGAAAATAAAGTTATTTTCATTAAAGAGGGAAAAGGTAAAAAAGACAGAGTAGTTCCAATAATACCAATTGCAATAAAATATTTAAAGAAATATATTTCCGAAATACGGCCGAAATTTTTAAAGGACAAAAGACAAGAGGTTTTGTTTTTGACATTGAACGGTAGACCTTTTGACAGGCAGGGGCTGTGTGAATTAATACAAAAATATGGAA
>CAYWFU010000123.1:0-5309 GCA_964457585.1 uncultured bacterium
AAATATTTAAAACATATCGGAATTATTGGTATTAGCCTGTCTTTTTTACCTTTGCAATTTTAAATTTGACAATAGATTATATATGGTATAATATACCTAGTAAAGTAAAAAAAAAGGATTTTTTATGAGTCCAAAAGCTAAACTTATTATAAAAGATAGATTTGAATTTCAAGACGGTTCACTTGTTGAATTAAAATTGTGGGGTGTCCCTAAATCTAAAGATAAACCTCATGGATATAAATATTCTCTGGTATATATTGTAAAAGGCAAAAGAGTAATTGGTTATGATAATGCTGAAGGAAAAGGAGATCATAAACATTATGTTGACAATGAAATATTATATAATTTTAAAAATATTAATGAACTTATAAAAGATTTTTTGAAAGATATTAATAAAATCAGAGGCGGTGATCAAAGATGAAAATAAAAAAAGTAAAAATAGGAATAAAAGGATTAAAAGATGTATTAGATGATTTTGCGTTAACTGCGAAAGCTTTAGAAAAGGGCGAAAATGTAAAACGGGAAAGAGGTATTTATTTTGAAAACCTGGAAACCTTCAGAAGAGCTTTAACAAAAAAACGATTAGAGCTGTTACATATTATAAAAGAAAAACATCCATCTTCTATTTATGAACTTGCAAAAGTACTTAAAAGAGACATGAAAAATGTTACAATAGATTTAGAATATCTTAAAGAAATTGGATTAGTTGAAATTAAAAAATCAAAAGAAAAAAGAGAGCGTTTTATTCCACAAATTAATTATGATGCTGTAAATGTAGAGATAAGAATTTAAACTCAATTATTATTTTATGGAACTTATAATTAGATATAAATAATATTTTTCTTGCAATTAATAAAAGGATTTGTTATATATAAATTAATTAATTTTAAATAAAACACAATTAAATATTTAAGCATTAAGCTTTATCTCTTAAGGAGGACTTAGGGCCTCCAACCTTGAAGTAAGAGAAGAGGCTGTTGCTATTTCTCTAGTTTCGGCTAGAGAAATAGGGGCAATAGTCTTTTATCGGATTTACTTCAAGGTTGCCGGTAACTGATTGTTAGCCCCTTTTTTATTGCCTAAAAAAGGGGGAAATATATGGAGAAGAAACTTGAAAACATCAACGACGGAAATGCCAACAATAGGAGAAATGTTTATACTTTGGCTTATACTTTTTATTGTATTTTTTATTGCAGCACTTATTGAAGACCATTTCTCTGATAATGACAAAAAATGGAGGCAATAAAAATGACAATAAATAAAACAGAGTTATTGAACAATGTTTTCAAATTTTATCGAGATGCCTTCGGAAAAGATACAAAAGCAAAGGAATATCTTAATAGTCTTGGTTTTAATAGTGATGATGTATTTGCAAGATTTAAACTTGGTTATTCAAACGGTTCTCTCCTTAAAGCAATTCCTTCCAAAGGTTCGATCCGTAATGATCTTAAAGAAATGAATTTATTAATCAAAAGTAAAGAATACTTTTATGATTGCCTGATATTTCCTATTTTTGACAAAGATGATAATTGTATTGGACTAATAGGGAAAAGAATTTCGGATCATAAAGAAATTTTTTTACCCAATCCACTGGAAACAGTTTTTAACTGGAAAGCAATAGTTGAGAATAAAATTTTAATATTTACTGAGACAATGGTTGATTCTTTAACATTATACCAACTTGGTTATTTAGAAACAATTCCATTAATCGGTGAAATTCCGGAAAGTTTATTTAATTTGCTAAAAACATACAACAATAAAAAAATTTATCTACTATTAAATTCACAAGAAAAGATAGATTATCTGTCCCAGAGATTAGATATGCTTGGTGTTACAACTTATAAAATTAATCTAGCTGATGGAGTTACTATTTATGAATACATTCATAAACATAGTCACAATAAAGAAGATTTTGAAAAGTTATTAAACTCTGCTGATCCACTATCAACAAAAATAGGGCAAGAAGGAATTGTTAAAGTTACTGATGACGTTATTACTTTTGAATTTTCTAACCGTAAATATCAAGTCAAAGAACTGGATAAAGAAGATAAAAAAAGATTGCGTGTTAATATTAGAGCTGTTGCGGATGGGCTTATTCATATTGATACAATAGATTTATATGTGAGTCGAAGCAGAATCACATTTACCAAAGCAATATCAAATCTTTATGATATATCCAGTGGAGTAGTTGAACAGGATTTATCAAACATTATTCAGAAGCTTGAAAAACTAAAATATTTAAGAGAAAATGTTTCTATTGAAGAAAAAACCAAATCTTACGAAATGAGTCAGGATGATGAAGAAGAATCTTTAAATTTTTTAAAACAGTCAAATATTTTGGATAGTGTTGTAAAACATCTTGATATTATGGGTTATGTTGGTGAAGAGTTAAATAAGAAAATCGGTTATTTAATAACCATCTCCCGTAAGCTTGATAGTCCTCTCTCTGGAGTTATTATTTCCCGTAGTGGTGCAGGTAAATCAAAGTTAATGGAATATTTAGCAAATCTTGTACCTCCTGAAGATACCGTTACTTATACTCGTATAACTCCTCAAGCTTTATATTACAAAGAAGACAAAAGTTTGAAACATAAGCTTATGATTGCAGGTGAGGAAGAGGGATTAAATGGCTCTAATTATCCGTTAAGAGAACTTATCTCATCTAAAAAATTAAGACTGGCTGCACCAATAAAAGATCACATAACAGGCAAGATGAAGACAGTGGAATATGAGGTTGAGGGTCCAATTGCATTGCTATTTTCTACGACCAAGCCAAGTATAAATTATGAGAATGCAACTCGTTGCTTTGTTCTCTCATTGGATGAAAGTCAGGAGCAAACAGAAAGAATTCATAAAGAACAGAGACTCCATAAAACTATAACTGGCTATCAAAAAAGTCAGGAAGCAGAACAAATAATTATTTTGCATAGAAATAGCCAAAGATTACTAAAGAAATTAATTGTAATAAATCCTTATGCTGAAAATTTAACTTTTCCAGCTCATTGGTTACAATCCCGCAGAGAACAAGAAAAATATCTTTCTCTAATAGAAACAATTGCATTTTTAAATCAATACAAAAAAGAAATCAAAAAAATGATTTCAAACGGCAGAGAAGTTGATTATATCGAAATAGATATAAATGATATTGAGGAAGCAAATAAATTAATGAAAGAAATACTAAAAGAAGACCTTGACGAATTATCTAAACCAAGCCGTGAACTGTTGGAATTGATAAAAAAGATGGTGGAAGAAAAATCAAAAGAACTTTTAATTTCAAAAAAAGAATTAAAATTTAACCGTCGTGATGTTCGGGAATACACTGGCTGGAGTGCCTGGCAGATAAGAAGTCATCTTAAAGAGTTAGAAACGTTGCAATATATTATACCTGTTTCAGGAGAAAGAGGCAGAATGTACAAATATGAATTAGCTTATGACGGAAAATTAGCGAAACTCACTATTAATCTTATAGATGCGGATAAATTAAAAAAATAAGAAAAAATGAGGTTGAGAGGTTTGCGGTTAGTTTGTGAAGTAATTCTCAAAGTCGTATTATTTGTAAAATCAAGCGAAAGGGACACATTTAAGCATAGTTAGAGAGTTTGAGAAATAAATAATTATAGGATGTAATGAATAAATAAAAATTGCTGTTGCAGGGTGTCGGGTAGAAATCAGTTATCAGTGAATAGTGATCAGTGATCAGAAATAAAAAAACAAATAATTAAAAGCTGGAAAATAATATGGAACAATTTAAAAATCTGTATTTGCAACATATACAGTTAAAAAATTATTCTTCTTATACAATCAGGCAGAATGAGCAGTATCTGCGATTATTCCTTAACTTTCTCAGAACTCAGGGAATTAATGACATAAATCGAATTAGGCTGGAAATTTTAGAGGAGTATAAAAAATATTTATTTTTTTATAAAACCTGTAAAAAGAGATCTTTAAGCGTTTTAACCATTAACGGACGATTAGCACAAATAAGATTATTTTTTCAATTTCTTTATAAGAAAGGACATATTTATTCTAATCCAGCAGAAAATTTAACATTGCCAAAAGAACCGAAACAACTTCCAAGAGGAATAATGAGTATTGATGAAATAAAAGCAATTCTAAATCAACCTGATATAAAAACAATACTTGGTTATAGAGATAGAACCATTCTTGAAGTTCTTTATTCAACAGGAATAAGAGCAGGTGAATTAACAAGATTAAAAGTCAGTGATACTGATTTTGAGAAAAAATTATTAAGAATAAAAAAAGGTAAAGGTGGTAAAGACAGGTTTGTCCCCTTAAATACTCCGACTTGCAGGTTTCTAAAACGATATATTAATAGAATCCGTTCTGAACTTTCACAATGTCCGAGACCTTGCGGAAATAACTGGGAAGAACGATCAAAAACAGGAGATGGAGTTTTGTTTTTAACTTCATACAATGGTGCTTTAACTTCTCAATGGCTTGCAATGGTTATTAAAAAGTATCTTAAGAAAGCAGGAATAACCCGAAAAGTAGCTCCATGTCACAGCTTTAGACATTCAATTGCAACGCACTTGCTTGAGGACGGTATGGATATACGATATGTACAGGCTTTTCTTGGACATGAGAATATTCAGACTACGCAAGTTTACACGCATGTTGAGAAAAATAAATTAAAAGAGATGTTGTTAAAATTTCATCCAAGATCAGGAGCGAGCTATGGAAACGATAACAACCAATAAAACAGAAATAGAAGAATTAAAAGACAAATTTCTTGAACAGTTACTGATCAACAATTTTTCAGAATATACAATAAGAAATACAAATTATGCAATTATAGATTTGTTTAAGTTTTTAAAAACTAAACGTATCTCCAGAATAGCAGATGTAACAAGTGAATGTCTTAAGGATTATCAGAGTAAAATAATGCAGATTAAGCAGGAGAAGAATGGAAAACCATTAGCTATTCTGACAATAGTAAAAAAATTGCAACCACTAAAAGAATTTTTCAAATGGCTAAATAAAAATTGCATAATTCTTTATGATCCAACTTTGGATATGGAAATACCTACACAAAAGAAGTCCTTGCCAAGTACAATTCTTACTCAAGATGAAATTGAAAAGATTTTAGCTGTTCCCAAAGAAAATAATATTATTGGATTTAGAGATAAAACGATACTGGAATTACTCTACGCAACTGGGATAAGGAATTTTGAATTAAGGAAGTTAACAATAAATGATGTTGATTTTGAAAATAAAGTGGTTTTTGTTAAAGAGGGCAAAGGTAAAAAAGACAGGCTAATACCAATAATTCCGATATGTTTTAAATATTT
>CAYWFU010000124.1:0-5228 GCA_964457585.1 uncultured bacterium
TACTTTTTAATATCGTTTTTTAAAAAAATTCCAAAATTGATTTGACCCAGTCTGAAGGCCATAGGTGTTAAATTAAGAATAACTTACCTTATTCAAAATAAAGCGTTCTAATCAGATTTTCTGCTTCTTTGCTATATTCTGTTTTCCCTTCTTTATCCATAATAATTATATAATTATAATTTTCTTTAGCTTTGCTTTTGTCTCCTATTGTTGCATAGATTTTGCCTATTTCTAATCGTAATTTTAAAGAATTGGGATTATTTTTAATCCCTTTTTCCATTACTTCAATCTGTTTTTTATGATCATTTGTACCCATATATTCAGCAAAAGCTAATTCAATATAAGCATCTACAAACTTAGGATCAATTTTAATCGCTTTTTCAAGTTCTTTTTTAGCCGGAGCATATAATTGTGCAATATTGTAACTTTTACCTTTTTTATAATATTCCTCAGCTGTACCGCTTCCTGAAGTTTGTGAAACTTTATATTCAGTCATAATAGACTGGATTTTAGTTAATAATGTATTTGACATTGATTTCATCCTATTATTCAGGTCTGATTCTGAAACCTGTTCAGGAAATAATTTGTAAAGATTACCGCTTTCAATATATGAAAATTTTAATTCAATAAAATATGCCTTATTTTCAGGATCATAAGAATAACTTAGAATTATAATGCCATTTATATCCATAGGCATGTTCAAAATAAATTTGGGAGAGAGTTCAATTGATTTTTCAGAAATTTTTGCTTCTTTCATTTTTTTAATAAAAACATCCTGGCCGTAAAATTGGATATTTTTCATATTAAAAAAAGCACCTGTAATTATTTTAAATATTTTATCTTCAAAGGAGGGGATTGGTGTTTGTCCCTTTTTTGGAATAGATACTATTCCCATCCAAAAAATTTTATCCAGTTCAAGAGATTTATTATCCAATTCATCAGGTGAATTTGTATCCGGGACGAGCATATTCCTAGGTATCTTTTCATCCAGAGTTTTTTTTTCTTTTGTACTGCGATATTTTGATTCAGAATAAACAATATTATGTGAGATTAAAATAATGAAGATAAATAGAATTCTGATTATTTTTGGATTTTGTTTCATTTTATCCCTCCAATAAGGTCTAAAGGAAATGTCAAAAATTAACCACAGAGAACACAGAGAAACTTTTAAATAGTAATGAGTTAGAAGACTTTTTATGTTCTCCCCCTTTGTGCCCTCTAAATTATTAGCTTATTAAGTTATTTAAAATATAAAAAAAAGCATGAGACCACAGAGATTTTTTAAGATTTTAAAATAAACTCTGTGCTCTCTGTGGTTCATATTTTTCCCCTTTTTTTCATGTTACTTTTGACAGTACTGGTCTAAAAGCTTATCCTTCAAGTTCAAACTGTTTAATATTCTCTTTAGTAAAAACAGGAGGTTCGATAATTTCCTGTTTTTCCATGTATTTATATATAACTTCAAATGATTTTTCTGCTTTTGCGTAATAAGCGCACAACCCTGCTGCTTCTTTTTGTGTTACTATATCTCCGCCCCCAGGTATTATTATAAATGGTCCTGGTTTTTCATCTGCCAGACTAATAGCGCCATCATTGGAGGAAACATACTGCTCCAGACGTGAATTTTCTTCCTCATTTTTCCCGACAATTATTTTATAATTTGATGAGGATCTGAAATGTCTGCCAATACGCAGTAAATGAATATTTTTTATGGAAGTATCTTCCTTAAATTCAAATAGATCTTTTAGTTTTACGACAAAATTTTTATCTGTAAGAAGACAACCGCTGCCTCCGCACATATAATCATTAAAATTATTCTCAACAGCTAATGATATTTGTTCTTTACGGCTTCTGCCTTTTATTGCCAGCAAGCGCTGACGGTCAACTATTCTTTCGTATTCTGGAATAGTAGGCGGTAGAAGTTTAGCAGATAATGGACGTAAAATAAGTCCCTTTAATTCTGTTTCACGTTCAATAATAATTAAAGCATCTTTGCGTTGAGATTTAGGCCTTTGTCCAAGTACTTCTCCTGTAATAATAAAACTGGCTCCGCATTCGTTCATATACGATTTTGCTTTTCTTAACATGAAAATACGGCAATCAATGCAGGGATTTAAATTTTTACCATATCCGAAACGCGGATTTTTTATTATTTCAATATATTCATTCCCTGTTGGTAATATTTTAAGCGGTACACCAAGCTGTTCACTCATTGCTTTTGCTTCATGTCTGCAGCTATTTTTTTTATTACATGTGCAAAATGGAGAAACAAAATTGATTGCTTCAATTTCAATCCCCTGATCCATGAGAATTTTTATTGCTAAAGTACTATCAAGTCCTCCTGATAATAAAGCAATTGCTTTTTTATTCATTTACAAATTACCTCCGCCTTTAAGCATTTTAATTACCCTTTTGGCATATTCTGCATCTTTGCTGTTATTATCAAATAGCAGAGAACGCTCTAATAATTGAATAGACACTTCTTTCATTCCTAAAATTTCATAAGCCTGTGCCAGATTTCTATAAATGTATGGTTCATCAGGAGTTATAGCCAGAGCCTGTTTTAATAAAGAAATACCTTGAAGTATTAGTTTACGATAATCAATATAAACACCAGCCTCAAACAGATGACCTGAAACATACACTGATGATATTTCTCTTACACGATTGTCCTTAAAAACCTCACCCTCTCTGAAAAGCTCTCGATATACATAATAACGAAAAATATCCCGTCCAACAATTCTAGGTGGATTTGGTGCTGAAGAAACCTTACCAATAATTCCTGTTTCTTTAAGAGGATAACTTTTTGTTTCAGCAGGTGTTCTAAAATTACTAAAATAAATCGGTCTTTCCGGATTTTTTAACATAATTGTCTGAGTAGCAATATCTGCTATTAAAAATAGATTATATGCATTATATCCTGATAATCTAGGATATTCTATATTAACTTCAGGATGATTGTTTTTTACCTGTTTACTATGCCATGGAAGAGAAAGCAGTCGCTGATGAACCACAATAACATCCTTGCGTCTTCCTTCAACATGGGTCAGATACCATAAAGGGAATGTATCCTGGGCTAAAAAAGTGAAAAGAACACCATTCCTTTCAGTTGAACGCAGCATATTCATTCCATAGTCATAAGCAAAATAATGCTTAACATGATTATGTCCTGGATATCCATAACTATAGGGTAAGATAGGTAAAAGACAAACAAAAGCAGTGAGTACAAAAGCAGCTATTTTTTTTGCCGGTGCTGGTGTGTTGAGAATTAGTTCGATTATATCCGCAACATAAGAAAATCCCATACCCATCCATATTGCCAATGTGAAATGCAATGGTATATAAAATGTCTGGAGAAGCAAGGGCAGTTCATAAGGTATTGGAGGATCAATAATAAGTAAAAAACCAACTGAGTAAGAAACAAAAAGACAGGATATAAATACAAAATGCTTAATATTAAGCTTATATTGTTTCCAGATTCCAAACAGTACCGGAATTACAAAAATTGGTGTAAATTGATGAGATAAATCAAAGAAAGGGATTTTTTTCAAAAATTCAGGAAATGATGAACCAAAACCTGGTGTCCCTCCATATTGTCTTCTTAAAAATACATCCTGAAAACCAAACCATGTTTCAGGATCACCCCAATCAATTGTTGGATTATTTACTGATCTTACTGGAAGATAAAAAAATACAAGAAATCCAATACACCACATGAATAATAAGATTGCACTGTTTTTTAATGTTATTAATGCATTTTCTGCGCTGGTAGGATCTAATAGTATTTTATAGTCATTTGCAAAAATAAAATATAAAAATGCAACTACAAAAAGCACAGCAACTTGATGCACTCCAAATGATAATCCATAGATCATTGAAAATGCATAGAGATAACCCATACGACGCAAACTGTATTTTTCATAAATATTAGTATATGGTTCATCCAGACTTTTCTGCCATTTTAATAACATAAAAACCTGTAAAGCGACAAAAAATGTACTCATTGAGTAGACTTCATCTATTATAGATAAATCCCATTGCACACTCGAAAAAGCAAATACCAATGCAGCAGTAGCAGCAGCAAGTATTGATGGACGGGCTTTTGAATTTTCAAATAAAAGTAAAATTATAAAATAAAGCAAAAGCACTATCCCTGCGCCAAAATAAGCAGATAAGGATACAACTCTAAATGCAATATTTGATATAGGAATAAAGGTGAAAATTTTTCCAAATAATGTATAAAGCGGGTATCCTGGAGGATGAGCATCTCCCAATACATAACTAATAGTTATAAATTCACCGCTGTCTTCAAAGCTTACTGTTGGAGACATAGTTTTTAAATATCCGGCAAAAGCGATTATATATATTAAAATAGCGACTAAATATTTTTTTTCCTGATAACTTAATTTTTGAAAAATTTTTTTTATCATTTATAGATGATCCCTTTCTTGAAGTTATTTAAGCTCATATTATATATCATATTTTTTTTCTTGACAAATATATTCTGATATTCTCAGAAATTTCCCATTAAGCATTTTTTGAACTCTTAGTACAGCTCCACAGAATTAAGTCTACAAAAACTAGATCCCCGATAAAACATGTCGGGGATGACATGCAGGAGGTTTGTCATTCCCGCAATCTTTTAGCGGGAATCCAGATTTTATTTTTTAACTTATCCTTAAACCTTCTTTTTGTATACTTAATTCTGTGGAGCTGTACTAAGTCCACAGTCCATAGTCCATAGACCACAGTAAATAAAGGATTTCTGTAGACTATGGACTGTGGACTGCGGGCTAAATTCCCTTTTTGTGGAATTTCTGTGATATTCTGATAAAATATTTACACTTGACAAAATAAATATTGCAAGTTACTATTTATCTATAATTAAATTCATTTAATTAAATTCATTCCCCATAGTTTTTTTATAAATATCTAATAATTAGGAGAAAAATATGGGAATAATATATCTCTCCTTTTTAAAAATAAAGCAATCATTTCCATGTAAAAATTACATTTTTATCTGGAAGTGCCAAGAATACCCTGCAGTTTACTGCAGGGATGAATTTGGCACAAATATAAATAATAAAATATTCCTATCAGAGACAGAAGATACCTCGCAGCTTGCTGCGAGGTTCTTCATTTTACTTCTTTTAATCATCCTGATTCCATCCAGAATTTATTCAGATACATATGTAGGCGGAAGAATATCTTCTGATATAATATGGACA
>CAYWFU010000125.1:0-5203 GCA_964457585.1 uncultured bacterium
CCCAAATTCCGACATGGGTATCATACTACACCTAAAATTTGAAAATTTTCGATTTTTAAACAATAAAAAGTGATACATAAATTTAATTTTTCCTTTTTTTATTCATAAATTTAATGAAAATATTAATTTGTTGTGTTTTTAGACAACCTCCTTTAAATCCCTTGTTGGGATAACAATTAAAACTATCTAGATTATTATTAAATTTTAAGCAAATCCGCATAAAGAACTATACCTTTTTCTGGCTTGAACAAAAATATTAAATATCTCATCACTGATACCTGCTAATTTCAATATTAATTGCCCTGAATGTTTTACAACTTTTCCGGCAATATTAAGCAATTGCCACCGTAAGGTTTTTATTGTCTTATTCTGCCAATCTTCAGGCAAGCCTAAATGTTTTAATGCAACCATCAAATTATATGCAATGACACCTAACCTGAAGAAAACTGCATTTGCTCCAAATTCTCCGCATGGCATTTTATCCATTCCAAAACCCAGTTTGATTTCTTTATTGCAATTTTCCGCATTACCACGAGCATTATGCCAATGAACAATTTCTGTCAGTTCATCTTCAATCTTTTTATTTGTATATTCCCTGCTGGTAGCAATTGCATAATAGTTATAAATAGATTCTAATAACGGTAATTGTTTATTCGGTATCCATCTTTGAACTATCAGACGAAATGCTTTTTTTGTTTTATTCATGCTATGGGTGATTTCTCCTACCTCACGCCCTGTATCAATCCCATATTTATCTTTTAACGGATACCAGTTTTTTATTCTGGTAATAGCATCTTTTACTGCACTGTCCATATCTGCTGTTATTGTAAATATTATCCCTTCCTCATTACAAATATTTATGATTTCTGCCTGATACCATGCACTATCACTACGTAATCTTGCTATTTTCTTTCCTTCAGGCATATTTGCCTGACATTTTCGTAAAAATTCTACTGCTCCTGCCTGAGGAGGAACATTGCCTTCTCTAAATTCATCTGCGATAAATACAGGAACTTCTGCCAATAAGCCCAACATTGGCATATACCCGTAATTTCCTTTATACGTTTTTTGGGCTTCTGCTTTTCCCGATATTATTTCGGTTGCATCAGGGTCTAATGTATATTCACTATTTTTGTCTTTTTTTAGTATTTTTTTAATTAATTTGTTATCTGTTTTTTCAAGTCCTTCATACCCCGTATTTTCATACATTCTTGGCAACCATTTTCCTATTGCATCAGTACTCGGTATTTCTTTTATTCCTGTTAATTTTAGTAATGCTTTATCACTCTTTATTACACGAATATCTTCCATTCCTTGACCCCCGCCTATTAACATCAGCAACATTGGCGTTATATATGTTTCCGCACTATATCCCACTGATGAACCGGGTTTTGGCATTACTATTTTTGTAAAATTATTTAATCCAAATACATGCCATAACTCTAATGCCAACACCAAGCCGCTATGACTGGTTATTGCATCTTCGCCTTTTTCTATCTTGATTTTAAACATATTTTTTGTTATCCTTTTTATATGTGAATGTTGATATTTACTATATTATACCATTCACAATTTTTTTTTGCTTAGATTTTCCAACCTTTTCACCTATTGGGTGAACATTTTTTTTGTTAAAATATCATTATTACTATATTTTAATTTTTCATATCGGATTTAGGGTTCATAACAAAATGGGGTTCACCTGGTTTTGGTGATGGACAGTTTTTGGTTCCTGATGGAATGGCAGTAGATTCATCCGGTAATGTTTATGTTTCTGATATTGGTAACTCTCGCATCCAAAAATTTACGTCAACTGGAACTTTCATAACAAAATGGGGCTCAGGGGGTTCTGGTGATGGACAGTTTTATTATCCTTTTGGAGTGACAGTAGATTCATCTGGTAATGTTTATGTTGCTGATACTTTTAATAATCGTATTCAAAAATTCAAACCAGCACCGTAATTCAATTGTAACTGCTCAGAGGTGTAAATATTGAAGAGTTAGACGCCATATTCTTTTTGAAATATAAAGCTTGTTCTAATTTGATTAAATAGAGCTGAATTTATGATTATATCTATGTTTTTTTTAGAAAAGTGGGCTACAATATAGAGACTGCGGCAGGATGGTCTATCTATCAGCTTTAAAGCCACACATTATATCATTTCATTCTTTTGTTCATGTTCATCTTCCTCTCATATTATCATTTTAGCTTGATTGATGGAGATTCTTATATGGTTAAGAAAAAAGCGAGTCCCATTCTCCCGCCCGCTATCAATGATGTCTTAAGAACAACGTTGAAACTCATCATTGATTAGCCATATCACGACTTTGTTTGAATCTAAGGAGCTTGCGGAAATTGTGAGCAAGGCAGAAACTGTAATGTTGAGAGGATTTGATAATATATTTGACATAAGTAGACTAGCCCACATTACACATGAACAAGCCGCATATTTAAGAGACTATGTCTATCATAAACTTTTTGTATTTATTACGAGTTTTTGCACATTATTGACGATTTTTTATCATGTTATTGAACGCCAGCAGCATAAGCAGGAGTTATGACAATATAGATTTTATGCGTATTAGAGACACTTTTTAACATGTCTTTGTAATGCACAATAATAGTTCTTATTGTGCGCTAGTGGTTTGGGTTTCTATGACCAGAGGCAGAGATGGAAACAACTGCGAATAGAGAAAAAAAATTTGAAATTATCTTTTATTTTTCGATTGAGGGGGCACAGGCTGACCCCGCCTTGTATTGTGTCAACTTTTTGAATATTGACTTTACTAAATATTTTGTGTTTTAAAACATATTGCTAGTAAATATGTTTTTATCATATATATTTTTTATATATTCTTATAAAAAATACTTGACAAACAATAAAGAAAGTGCTATAATAATATATAGAAAGGGTAAAAAAATGAATAAAGCTATAGGTTACATCAGGGTAAGCACGGAAGAACAGGCTAATGAAGGTGTCAGTTTACAGAACCAAGCTGACAAGATTAAAGCCTATTGTAGCTTAAATGACTTGGAGCTTGTAGAGATAATAGAGGATGCTGGCAAAAGTGCAAAAACAACTAACAGGGAAGGGCTACAAAGGCTTTTAAGCATGGTACTGGATAAAACCATAAATGCAGTAGTTGTTTATAAATTAGACCGCTTAAGCAGAAAAGTTATTGATACCTTGAACCTGATTGAAACATTTGACAAAAATAATATTGCCTTTCATTCTATAACCGAAAAAATAGATACTCAAACAGCTCTTGGAAAATTCTTTTTAAACATGACTGCAAGTTTAGCCCAGATGGAACGTGATTTAATAAGTGAACGCACTAAGGACGCATTACAGGGTAAAATAAAACGTTTTGAACGTGCAGGACAAATACCTTACGGGTACAGATTAGCTCCTGACAGTATACATTTAATTGAAGAGCCAGAAGAGCAAGAGGCAATTAGATTAATTAAGGAGCTTAAACAAAAAGATTATAGTTTAAGGGATATTTGCAATGAGCTTACGATTAGAGGTTATAAACCAGTTGGTTACAAATGGCATCCAACAACAATTAAAAATATATTAGAGAGAGAGGTGGCATAATGAGTAAAAAAATAAAAAGTGTTAAGCACCGCCCAGTGATTAACACTTCTACTAAAAAGGACATTTCTAAAGAGCCTGCTATGATACGGCTAAAAGAATTATTTAACTCTGAAATGTCAAAAGAACAACAGGCAAGGACATTAGAATATTTAAACACTAAAGGAGATTTACATAATGGCTAAAAAAGAATTAGGGCGTGTAATAGCAGGTGTTAAGATTTATACATTACCAGAGGTTGCAGAATTACTACAATGTAATAAAATGACAGCACGGACGTATGTTAGAACCGGCAGACTCCCGGCTAATAAAGTTGGTAAGAATTATTTGATTACAGAAGATAGTTTAAGAGAGTTTATTACCGGAACGCATTTAGTAAAAAAGCCTGATAAAAAATAAGGACGGTGTAGAATGAAAGAAACAGCCACTACAGATTTAGTTCCACAGGAAATAATAGAGAGCAAAATATATATTATCAGAGGTAAAAAAGTAATGCTTGATAAAGATTTAGCCCTGCTTTATCAGGTTGAGACAAGAGCATTGAAGCAAGCTGTTAGACGTAACATTGAACGATTCCCGGCAGAATTTATGTTGAAACTTAGTATGCAAGAAGTCGAAAGACTGGTATCACATTTTGTGATACCTTCTAAACAAAGTCTTGGCGGGCATTTACCTTATGCTTTTACTGAACAAGGCGTTGCAATGTTGTCAAGTGTGCTTAAAAGTAAAAGAGCTATACAGGTTAATATTCAAATTATGAAAACCTTTATAAGGCTTAAAGAGATGATTTTAGGCTACAAAGAATTAAAACAGAAAATTGAGGAAATAGAACAGAAATATGATTCTCAGTTTAAAATTGTATTTGATACCATAAAACAATTATTAGAACCTGAAACAAAATCAAAAAGAAAAATAGGATTTTATATTGGAGAAGGGAATAAATGATGACGCATAAGAAGCCAAAAAAACGGCAGAACAATTGTGGCGGAGGATTTTTTGATGATATAAAAATTGAACATTTAACTTTTACTGACATTGAACTTGAACGGTTAGCAAAAAGTTTTTTTGATTTTCCTTTACCAAATATTGATGATATTCCTTATAATTTTGAAGGAACGGGCATGACAGAAAATAAAGAGCTTGGGCGTATTATAGCTGGTATAAAGTGTTATAGTGCTAATGACCTTGTGGGAATGCTTAATCTTGCTTTACCCACAATTAAAAAGCATATACAGACGGGTTACATTAAAGCCCTGAAAGTTGGGAAGGAATATATAATAACAGAACCTAATTTACAGGAGTTTTTAAATGAATCCCATACTGCAAAAAAAAATAAAGAAGGACTAAAAATATGATACTTCATAAAAAATGTGGTGGACAACTTGTTATCGAAACTACTTGTAAGCCTTTTTATATAAAATGCGATAAATGTAAATTCACTAAAGAACTTCAATTTAAACAAGGCAATTCGTTTATTAATGTAGAAGCAGGTGAAAATGATTTATTGCCTTTAATATCATTTGAAGAATTTATTGATGTCACTATCAGTCACTTAATGTATGATATATTTTTGTTTATTTTGTAGTATTGTATAGTAATTATATAGAAAA
>CAYWFU010000126.1:0-5179 GCA_964457585.1 uncultured bacterium
TCGGACAATGATTTCTGTCTTTCTTTCATTCATGTATTAAACTCCGTTCATAATTCCTTTATTTGTTCATCCCGCTAACGATTGAGTTCACCTGCATTTTGGAGCGGAGCGGAAAAATGTCAGGTGCAACGATTTGTTATGTGATTTATGTTAATTTCTGTTTTTATATTAGAGACTACATTTTTAGCTTCATCTCTTAATTCGAAACTTCTTTTAATACTTGAACTAATGTCATCAATTTCTTTTTGTGATGGCAAATAAACTAATATATTAGAAAAATCACTATCTGCTAATGCAGGAATTGCAGCGCCTGTTCTATACATAAACACTTGCTTTAAAAATAAATCGCTCTGCAAGTAATACAATAAATAAAAATGATTAATCTTAAAATTTCTTAAAACTCTAAACCCATTTGTACAAATTGCTTTATCAAATTCAGGAGTAACATACGCAGTAGTATGCTTGCGCGTTCCTATGGAATTTCCTGCTACGGCTGTAATAATATCACCTGTTCTTATCTCATAACTTGCTCTACTTGGTAATTCTGTAGTCAGTAAAGTTGTGGAGTTAATTATTTCAAATGATTTTGTATAAACATCCGAAAGCTCAACATACTCAACATGCACATTTTTTCTTAAAAGAGGCGATTTTGTTTTTACAATATCTACGATTTCTCCAAGTTTAACTGCATTTAATTTTCTTAAATTTGTAATTAAACTTCTATTTTCTGGAAAGTAGTAATTATAATCAAATCTACTGTTCAATTGTTTAGAATCAATGGAAAAGGATTTTTCAGAGTCAATAGAAAATGTTTGCAAAAATTTATTATAATCACTAATTGATTTAGTAAAATCTTCATTTATTAGTTTCTGTCCATTTTCTATAATAGCTTTTCCGTACTTGTCCTTTTTGTAAATAGTTGCCCCATTTTTATTTCCAACATAACCTAAATTATTTATTCTGCTAAAAAACACTTGCCCATTATTGATTGGGGCTCCATTTTTCTTTTGTAAAAATAATAATGATGCTTTAACTCCAGTGCCAAAGGGTATAAATGTTTCTTGAGGCAATAAGACAACCCCAATTAAATGTGCTTTATCTTTTATATATCTTCTTAAATACTCCAAAGAAGCATTTTCAAAATGACCATTAGGCAAAACTATTCCTGCCCTACCACCAGGTTTCAAGAGCTTTAAGCATTGCTCTACAAATAGTATTTCTGGAACTTGTCCATTTAAAAGCTTATGAGATTTAATGTAGTTATCACCAAATTTATCCCATTTATAACCCAAATCATAAATTGATAGCAATTCCCTTTGCGAAATTTTACCTTGCGTTCCAAATGGAGGATTTGTAAGCACAATGTCGTAAAAATTTTCTATACTTCCTCCTTGTTTCTCTTTAAATCTAAGATCATTTATATCTTTTAATGCATTATTGCATAAGATATTTGGATCAGCGTTGGTTTCTATTAAAAATTTTATTTTAGCAATTTGGGAAATTCTCTTATTTATTTCAATTCCAAATATATTATTTTGGACATAATCTTTTAAGCGGACATCTATAAAATTTCTTTTTACGAAATTAAAGGAAGAAAATAAAAAACCTCCTGTTCCACATGCGGGATCGATTATTTTTTCATGTGGTTTAGGTTGAATTAATTGTACGCAAAAATTTATTACAGGATCAGGTGTAAAAAATTGACCTCTTCCACCTTTAGCATAACGCCCTAAAAATTTTTGAAAAGCAAGTCCGCCGGCATCTTTAGTTGAATTTATGAAATTTATTTTTTGCAACTTACTGATAACAAACGAAAGGGACTGATCGCTTAATTTTAAGCTATCTTGACTATCAAAAAATGTTTTATACTTTTGTTTTGTATTTTCAAATAATTGATTTACTCTTAAGGAAAAGGAACTTTTTTTATTTTTATCTAATTCACTCTCCGTAATATAAAAATTATTTTCTCCATTTTGTTCATCGTAATATTTAATAAATAAAATTTTAACTATCTCTTCTAATACTTGGTGTTCAGAAAGCCCATCGTTTGCATATATATAATTATGTATATCCTCAAATCGTTTTAGGGGACTGTCTAATGTGTCACCGAATAAAGATATTTGATTCATTTTATTCCTCATCTTCGTATATAACATTTCTGTTATCTATTTGCATATCTTTTTCTTTAATCGCGTCACTTTCATCAACTGTTCCTAATACTTCATTAAAATCATCGCTCCATTCATCAGATAAACAAAGTTCATTATCATTAAAAACAAATCCCATGATGTAATTTTGTTGGAGATGATGGACATCTGCTCCTGAGGATTCAAGATTTTGTGGATTGGCAAATAAAAATTTATGTTCTGTAAATCTTAAGAAGATATCAATTGATATGAGATTAAACTCATCTTTTCTGGGTGTAGCCTGTGAACGATCAGTTAATCCTCCTGCTCCAGAAACAAAGTGGGTTTCTAATACTTTCACTTTGTTCATTAAATATTCTAATCTTGTGTTGATCATGTCTGCTATTTCTTCTCTTGTATATTTTCGTAATTTATCAATATCTTTTGATTTTTGAGTTTCTCTTTGAGGTGTTTTATATTTTTGAATCTCCTCATAATCGTAAAGTGCATAATTATACTCTGTTAAAAATTTCGAAAGATTTTCGCCAATCCACTTATTAATTTGTGGTTCTATTTCTTCATTTTCTTTTATCCAATTGATTTTATCTTTATGCGTGAATAAAAAAGCTTTTAAGTTTTCATAATTATAGAGTTTATGCCATTTTTCTGAATTAGATTTTACACCTTTAGATTCCAAAACGAACCAAGAGCCATTTTTATTCTTAAAATAAAAGTCTCCATGATGATTAGAGTGTTTTCGACCCTCCCACTTTTCACGAATACGCTCAACAACAAAGCCTAATGATTCCAAATATCTCTTTAACAATAATTCTGTAACAGAACCGCTGACATACCCTTGTGCATTTGGACTTAACTTTAAGGCTTCAAGAAACACTTCCAAAGTTGTTTTAAATACTTTGGTTACAAATACTTCTAATCTCTTTACAATATTCATTCTATCTTCCTTTATTTTTTACACATAACGCCCAAGTTCAGTTGCGGCGGGGGTTGCCAAAAGCGTCTGATAAACCAAAACCCGTTGCAACTCCTAAAACACTGTGAAAAACCACAGCTCCAAGCCGTCAACTGCAACGAATTGTTAGCGGGAAGCACATCATTCGCTGGTATCGCTGATAACGCCAGCACGGATACTCACATCGGCTATGCCCACCAATTATGTCAGGTCAGCTACCTCTCGCATCCCTCACCCATCAACTCACTCGTCAACAACTCAATATGCGGTTTTGCCACATCAGCATTCAAATGTCCACTTTCGCAACTTTTCAACCGCTAACATTATTTATTATCTTCCATAGATAATCCAATATTATTATAACATAACTTAAAAGTTATTGTCAAGAAAAAAATCGAATTTTTCAAATTTTTCCTTGACAAGCAATAAAAGAATTGGTATAATATTATTATGCTGCTTGTAGATAATTTAGGAGGATAATATTTAGCCATGGATTTCAAGGATTTTCTCAAAACAAAACAGAATATTGCTGATAAGAAAATCCCTTACTATTTACATTGGATAACTCAATATCACGAATTTTGCAATGAATATAACGATAATGAATTTGAGAGTGATTCACTTAAGAAATATCTGCATTCGCTGGAAAAAGATCATGAGAGTTGGCAGGTATTGCAGGCAAAGGAGGCAGCTCGACTCTATAATTACTTCAAAAGCATGGATAAATTGAAAGAAATCCAAAAAGATTCTTCCTTATCTTCATTTCAAGGCTGGCAAGGGATTGAGGAGGAAACAGTAAAAGCACTCCGGCTTCGACATCTATCATACCAAACTGAAAAGAGTTATATTGGCTGGCTAAGGAGTTTTTCTTCCTATTTAATCCATAAAAAACCTGAGACTGTAACTCAAGATGATTTTAAAAATTTTCTCACCTATATAGCTGTCGAAAGGAAAGTTTCAATATCAACACAGAAGCAGGCGTTTAATGCAATTCTTTTTGTCTTTCGTCATGTATTAGATAAGGAAGTTAAAGGGCTTGAGGATGCTATTCGTTCAAGAATTCCACGCAGACTGCCGGTTGTCCTGAGCAGGCAGGAAATATTCAAGGTCTTTGAACATTTGGAGGGAATTCACCGTTTAATGGCGGGTGTTATTTATGGTGGAGGACTACGCCTTCAAGAATGCCTTATGTTGAGGGTAAAGGATATTGATTTTGAACGAAGTTGCCTTACAATTCGTTCAGGAAAAGGAGATAAAGATAGACAGACATTACTGCCGGAAAGCTTAAAAGATAAGATACAGACTCACTTTGACTCTATTTATACTATACATCAAAAAGATAGAAAAAACAATATTGAAGGGGTCTGGCTGCCAGGAGCATTAGAAAGAAAATATCCCAATGCCGGTAAAGAATGGGGTTGGTTCTGGGTTTTTCCATCCTATAAATTATCCGTCGATCCGGAAACAAAGATAATTCGGAGACATCATTTATATCCATCTACTCTTCAAAAGGCTTTTCAACAAGCAGTGATAAAATCTGGTATAACAAAAAATGCTACTATTCATACCTTGCGACATAGTTTTGCAACCCATTTATTAGAAAATGGATATGACATAAGAACTGTTCAAGAACTCTTGGGGCATTCCAATCTTCAGACGACCATGATATATACTCATATAGCTCAGAAAAATATGCTTGGAGTAAAAAGTCCGATGGACTTTACATAAGATACTGTGCTTAAGCGTATCGCGACAGAAAGCTCTGCACCTGTCCAGTCGCTCACGCCAAATGTAGAATGACATCGTTCCCTATTTACAACATCGTAAGATTGACACGCCCCTATAAGGTGGACCCTTTGATCAGACTGATTTTTAGGGTTTTTAAGTTACACTTGATGCTATAAATCTTCTATTTGTAATTTTCCTTTTGCCGCTTTTAGTCAACAAAGGAAGATGTTTCCTTTTTAAAATAGTAGTAGATTCTACATCAAACACAGGAATTTAGTGTTTGTCCTAAAACAACCGTAACTACTCAGGTGTTTAGGCTGAAGACCGAAGGCTGAAGTGTCCTGATAGTCTT
>CAYWFU010000127.1:0-4912 GCA_964457585.1 uncultured bacterium
TATATTATACTCATTTCTTTAATTTTATCCCCACTATGGAAAAAAACCCATGGTTTTTAGTAGAAAAAATATTTCAAGAAAATATTTTTTAATTTTCAAAACACAAATAAATCAACAACTATCAAGAGAATCGATATCATTCTTATCGAAAGATATTTTTGGTATAGATGTTGCAATATGTTGTAATAATTCAAGTAAAATTATAAAGGTTAACCGCTCCTTTATAAAGATCAATGATTTATGAAAATGTGAATTTGAATAAATCATATGTTCATTTAAAAACGGAATATAAAAGAAGAGGGGGTGATTAAAATGGCCGTTGAAAAAGCAATTGGTTCTTCAAGTCTGGTGGAAGTTATTGATAGAATACTGGATAAAGGTATTGTGGTTGATGCATGGGTTAGAGCATCTTTAGTAGGTATTGAAATACTCGCTATCGAAGCTCGTATAGTTGTTGCATCAGTTGAAACCTACCTGAAATACGCAGAAGCAATAGGTTTAACCGCAGCAGCTGCGTAAATGAATACATACTTATATCCCTTTAGTAATGAGAGGAAATTTCTTGCCTGATTATCCTCCCTTAATGAGGAAGCATAACCAGCCAGGGAGACCTCTTCTACCGGTAAGGAGCAATATAAATGCAGGAAGTATTAGATCTGACAAATATTGTCGAAAATGTGATTTCATCATATGAATTTAAAATACAAAGTATGCAGACAATTTTTAATTACTCGCATCTTATTTATGATAGGTTAAATAAAGATTTTTACTATATAGAAAACGAAAATAAGGGAATCAGTACAGAATTAAGAGATATTCTCGCCAAAAACGAAAATTTGAGAAAGAAAGATTTTGATTTAATGGTAAAGTCTGTATTTGCTTCCCAGCAGGAGGATTATAAAAATATAGAAAAACGGGTCAACATTTATCTGAACGAACAAAAGGAACTTGCAAATACTTTAAAAGATAATTTCGCTAAAATCAAAGATGCCTTAAATAGAGGTGAAGTTAACTTAGTCGGAGAATTACAGGTTTGTATTAAAAAAAAAATCGAAGAGCAGGAGAGACTAAAAGAAGAGATTATTCATAGTTTAACACAATTTCAAAAACAGGAACAGGAAATGGTAGAAAAATTCAAAGAACTTATTAAAAAAGGAAAAAATCTAAAAATAAGTGATTTTAAATCAGTGCTAAAAAATATTGAAACCCATTTAAATAAGGAGGAATTAAAATGCAATTAGCAGAGAGTATGAAAAGATTAACAGATGATATTGTTGTTTCTCATGGTGAAAGAACAAAGTTTTTAGGAAATCTGGCAAAAGATACTAATAGTTTCTTGAAGAATACACATAATGAGCAGAAAGATATTGCCATAAAACAGGCTCAGGATCTGTCAAACTTTATGAACAGATTAAGAAAAGACACGAATGATTTGATTATAGATTTTCATGAGAGCAGGGTAAAAAACGGTAAAGATCAAAAAAAGGCTCTGGTGGATTTTGCAAAAAATCTTGCCAAGGATGTGGATGAAATACTTAGCGATAATCAGATCAACCGCAAGAACATGAGTAAGGAACTTAAAAGCGAACTTGAGAATTTCGTGGGAGAAAATACAAAAAATGTTGATAGAATACTTAAGGACGCAGATAAATTATTAAACGAGTATCAATCTGACATTAAAGAAGCAAGAAAAGCATGGAAAAGCCTTTCTTCTTTATCCGAATCACCGAAAATAGCAGCTAAAGCATCAGTAGCTGCTGCTACTGATGAAGTTAAAGAAAAAAATAAAAATAATATTAATCCTATGAAAAAAGCAAAAAAGCAAAAAAAGTAATAGGAATATTTGAAAGTTTATATTTTATGCCCAATGAATTGGGCAACTACAAACATATTGCATTGTAGTTGCTCGATTTATCGAGCTTAATTTGAAAGGAGCTGGAATAATGATAGATGAAGTCAATACTGTGCTTGAACCAAGTCCAATGCCAGATTTCGTTGAAACAACTTATGTGAAGGAAATTTCAAAAAGGGCTCTTGCCTATATTGAGGCAGGATTCCCTGTTCACTTCAGAGGTCCTTCAGGTACAGGCAAGACTACAATGGCGATGCATATAGCAAAAAAGATAAACAAACCAGTTGTGCTTATCCACGGAGATGAGGAATTTACAACTTCTGATCTGGTTGGGGGTGAGCACGGATACCGGGTCAGAAAGGTTGTAGACCGTTTTATTTCAAGAGTTTTAAAGGTTGAAGAAGATATGGTAAAAAGATGGGTGGATAACCGTTTAACTGTAGCATGCAAACATGGATATACTTTATTATATGATGAGTTTACACGCTCAAGGCCGGAAGCAAACAATATTCTTCTCTCAGTATTGCAGGAAAAAATGATGGATTTACCTATTGCAAGAGACGGGGAAGAACCATATTTAAAAGTAAATCCGGATTTTAAAGCTATTTTTACAAGCAATCCTGAGGAATATGCCGGAGTTCACAGAAGTCAGGATGCTTTAAGAGACAGAATGGTAACTATGGATCTGGATTACTTCGACTATGAGACGGAACTTGCTATAACCTGTGCAAAATCAAATATTTGCAAAAAACATGCGGAAGTTGTTGTTGGTATAGTAAGAGGTTTGAGAGAATCCGGCAAGTGTGAATTCGCACCGACAATAAGAGGCTGCATAATGATAGCCAGAACTCTGAAAGTTTTAAAACTAAATCCTCTAAATCCTCTAAATAGCGAATATTTTCTCAATATGTGCCAGGATGTACTTGCTTCTGAAACCAGCAGAGTGGGATCAAAAACAAATCAGAACAGAGTTAAGGAAATAGTCAGGGACCTGGTTCTAAATCATAGTATAACCAAAGGAGATATTCAATGAATGAACTAAATCATATAAAAAGTTTTGGTGAGCTAAAAAATGCTTCTCATAAACGCGTTAAGTGTATTCCTGATACACATAAATCAGAATATCTGGAATTATATATATTAAATAGGGAAAAAACAAGATTAAAACAGGAAATTTTTTCTCTTGAAAAAAGAAGAAGCAATGCAAAAGGACAACTTGAAAATATCGTAAAAAATATGAATCAAATACGATATAAAACCAAAGAGCAGGATGGAGAATTGACAAATAAAAATTTTTCATCAAAACCAATAAAACTAATGTCTATTAGTTACTAAGAAATAAAGAGGTAAAAAAATGACAAAGAAAAAAAATACGAAAGATGAAAATATTGATATTGATTTTGGAATCGGCAAAATAAGTCTGGGAGGTTTATTTAAGGGAATAGAAAATCTTGTTGACCTTGCCACAAAAGTAGACAATGCTGGTGGAGAAATAAAAAAAGAAGAGAATATTGATCTTAGCCATCTTAAGGAAGGGATGAAAGGAGTTTTTGGTTTTTCTATAAAAACAGCAGTGGGTGGGAAGCCCATAGTTGAACAATTTGGTAATATTAAAAAAACTCCTGATGGTCCAAAAGTTGAGGAAGAGAGAGAGCCAATAACAGATGTTTTTGATGAAAAAGAAGAAATTATAATCATGGCAGAGATGCCCGGAGTGAGTGAAGATGATATAAAAATTACTATAAAAGAGGATATTCTCGATATTTCCGTTCAGACAGAAAAAAGAAAATATAAAAAAGAGATATTGCTATCAGCGAAAGTCAAACCCGAAACCATGAAATCGAGTTACAAAAATGGAATACTGGAAATTAAAATAAAAAAATGAAGGGGCTTAAGAGTTTCAACCCTTCATCCTGAGGAACTATAGTGATGAAGGATCTCTTATCGGAAAATTTAAAAAAAGAATCCAAAAAATTGATTTTATTCGGCGGAAAAGGTGGTGTGGGTAAGACAACATGTGCTCTTAGTACAGCTCTTTATCTTGCCAGTGATTATAAAACACTTGTCTTTTCAACAGATCCGGCTCATTCACTTTCTGATAGCCTTGGACAAAAAATCGGAAGTGAAATAACATCTGTAAACGGCATAAAAAATCTAAATGCAATAGAGATAGATGCAAAAAAAGCTCTTACTCTGTTCATGGAAAAATACCGCAAACAGATAACGAAAATTTTGGATAGTTCAACGTATTTTGATTCGGAAGATATTGAATCTGTGATGAATTTATCTATTCCAGGGATGGATGAAGTAATGGGATTTAAAACAATAATAGATTTTATTGAAGAGGATAAATTCGAAAAATATATTGTGGACACAGCACCAACAGGTCACGCACTCAGGCTTTTGACCATGCCTGAGCTTATGAATGACTGGATTAAGGTAATGGCAAAAATGAGATGGAAATACAGGTATATGGTTGAGTCTTTTAAAGGGGAATATGTTTTTGATGATTCGGATGATTTTCTTTTGATCATGAAAAAAAACGTAAAAAAGATGGAAGAGATACTAAAAGATCCTGCAAGATGCGAATTTATTGCAGTTACAATTCCTGAATATATGGGACTTTCTGAAACCGAAAGATTATTGAGTACTTTAAACATTTATGGAATAACCGTAAGGCAGCTTATTATAAACAATTTTATGGAAATAGATGATTGTGATTTTTGCAGAGAAAGAAAGAAATCTCAAGAAAAATATGTAAATTTAATTAAAGAAAAATATGGGAACCTGAAAATAACAGTTGTTCCTTTGCAGTCTAAAGAAGTTAAAGGCATTGATGCATTGCATGATTTTGGGAAGTTATTATTTAATGTATAGGAAATTGAAAAACGAGATTCTTCAGTCGCTTCGCTCCTTCAGAATGACATCTGCGATGAAGGTGTCATTCTGAGCGAAGCGAAGAATCAAATTTAAAGTACAGGAAATTGAATATGCCCAATAAATTGGGCAACTACAGACATATTGCATTGTAGTTGCCTGATTCATCAGGCTTAATTTAAA
>CAYWFU010000128.1:0-4904 GCA_964457585.1 uncultured bacterium
TCATAACATTGTTTACTTTACCAAAAAGTGTAAACAACGCTAGGAAATCTTACACTTTAGTCAATCACTTTATCTGCAACAATAATAATTCTTTGTTGATTTTTAGAAACTCTTTCTTTTTTAAAAGAGCCAAAATATTTATAAATCTTTAAATTATTTTTTTGAAATTTTCTCTTCAATTCTTTAAGAGAATATAATCTTAATATGTAAGACGTGTTATATTTTTTAAAATTTGCCTTATCAAAAAATTCAATAATATTTTTTTCTCTAATTGGATTATATAAAATTTCTCTTTTATGTTTTATAAGGTAATTTTTACCTTGATAATTTATTTTCTTTTCTGAATATGGAACTAAATGTTTTATAGCCCACTGGGAATTCATAACATCAAGTATAATTCTTCCGCCAACTTTTACACTTTGAAATAATTTTTTAAATATTTTTTCATTTGATTTTTCTTCTAAAAAACCAATGGAAGAATATAGACATATTACTCCATAGAACTTATTTTTCTTATGAAATTTTAATACATTTTTAACATAAAAATTTACATTTTTTAGTTTGAGTATTTTTATAGTCTTTTTTGCTTGTTTTATAGAATCCCTATCTATGTCAAATCCTTCTACATTATAACCAATTCTGGCGAGTCCTATTGAATGTCTACCAAAACCACATATAAAATCTAAAATATTTTTATATTTTTTGAGTGGTAAAAATTCTTTTAAAAAATAAACTTCATCAGTTGTCTGTTTTTTGGTAATTGATTGATAATATCTAATTTTGTAAAAAGTTTTCCAAAATTTAAGATTTTGTTTTATTTTTATCATAAATCATAAATATTGCCCCCATTTTTATTATTTGAGGACATTTAATTTTATCTTCTAAGATATTTTTTACAATTTTCCCAAGATCTTCTCCTAAATGGCAGTAAAGCGCTGACAGACTTGAAATTCTGGAATTTTTAAGAGGATTATTTTTTTTAATTACATAATTATTATTTTCCAGAAAACAATTGAAACTATTATCTTTTTCAAATTGAATAATATTTTGAGAATCTTTATTATGTTCTGTTAATTGAATACCCTCTGGAAATTGAAAGTTATGTTTTGTTATGATTTTATTTAATTTCTCAAAAAAACCATAATCATTGCCGAAATGTTTGATATTAGCCAAGAATAACGTCCAAAAAAATATTTGATAAGAAGGGATCAAGGTTTGATTTTTTATTAAATTTAAAATTTCGTTAATATTTTTTTTTATATAAACAGGATTAGATAACGCCTCTTCATTATTATTATAATTTATAGATTTAAAATAGGGCTTTTTAAATAATTCTATATTCAATAAATTTAAAAATCCGTATGGCTCATTTTTTGTTTCTTGAATGCAATAAGGAATCCATTCCCGAACAATTGGACTTGCAAAATAAGGATAGAAAAAGTCCGAAGTGAGACTCGCTAAATCTGATAATCCTATAAAATTATATATATTTTTTATAAGGTTTTCGTAAAAAAATGTGCCATTATCAGAATTTTTTATAGTTTTTATGTAAATATTAGTAATATTATTAAAATTCTCTGTAAATTTTTTATCTCTGATTATTTTTGATTTTTTTGGTAAATTATGTAATCTTTCAAGAATTAATTGCATTCTTTTTTTTAGTTCATCAAAATCTATAAGTTTTGGCTGTTGAAGTGGGTAAAGAAACTTTTCATAGAAAATAAAAAAATCTCTATTTTTAATACTTAAAATTCCAGTATCAAAAGATAATTCATATCTGTAATTATTAATATTAGGAAAATTAACATCCCAAATACAAATAAGCGGTTTTAATCCTTGATTATTTAATATTTTTAATTTATTATGGCCATCCACTAATCTTATAGGCGGACTGGCATAAGGATGATCTATAGTAGAAACTATATCAAAAGTTTTATTTGTATATTTATAAAGTTTTTTTCTAAAAAATTTATGATTTATATCGGTCATAAACAAAGAAAAACCTAACCAATTTTCGGCATTTCTGGGCCGTCAAATAAAATATGGTCTTTAGGTTTAATTCCTTTCTTTTCGCACAAATCAACATAAGCATCATCACAACTTAAGGCATAACTTTTTTCTCTATTAAGATTTAAAAAACCGCATATTTCATTTATAGTATCTTCTTCTCCTTCAACTTCCAAAATGTAGCCGAACGGAAATTCATCTAAAGTGATTTTTGCATCTTTTGTTTTATAAGTCTCTCTATACCTCTCATAACTGGTGGTAATTTCATATCCCATTTTATTAAGTATCTGGAAAAAAGAATTAATATCCGCAGTAAATGCAGTTTCTATTTCTTCCTCCTGTTTTATCCCGCCATCTGCTTTAACGCGCCTTTTATAAGAAAATTCAATCTTTGAATCTTTACTATCTTTATATTCGCTAACCTGTCTTACTCTTAATCTGGCATCCACTTTATCCATTATCTTTTCTTTATTATCTAACATCGTTGTTTTTTCATACACTCTTCCCTCATAGAATATTCCCGGAATTTTTATTATTTTTTCTTTTATTTTCGGAACTTCATCGGAACTTAATAAAAACTTAATCTCTAATTCAAGGTTGTTTTTAGATTGGTATTTAATTTCATTTGAAAAAGAAAATAAATGGCCCAATTTTTCTTTTTTAGTCTTTAAATACCTCTCATTATGTTCGTTTGGCAGTGTCTCAACCGGTATTCTTCCTTCTATAATTATTCCCAAGCTTTGCAATCTGCTTATTTTTTCAGGATTATTAGTCATTAAAGCGACGCTTTTTATCTGTAAATCGGATAGAATATCTTTAACTAAGTCGTATTGTCTAAGTTCCGGAGGAAGGCCTAAGTATTCATTTGCATCAATAGTATTAAATCCCTCCGATTGAAGTTCATAAGCTTTAATTTTATTTATTATATTTATACCTCTGCCTTCTTGGAAAAGATATATTAATAAACCAACATCGCACTGGCCGATATATTTTAAGCTTTTCTTCAACTGTTCGCCGCAATCACATTTTCGAGAATGAAAAATATCTCCCGTAATACAGGAAGAATGGACCCTTAACGGAACATTTCTTTTATTAATTAAATCGCCTTTTGTCAAAACAAGATGATAATCATAATTAACAACATTCTGATACCCCATTAAAACAAATTCTCCAAATTCTGTCTGAAGTTTAGTTTGACCAGTTCTATGATATATATGATGAGATTTTTTAATTTGAGAATTTAGTTTTGTTATAATTTCCGCAAACAAACTAATTTCTTCTTTGTCAGCGTCAACATCAAACGAGGTTTTAGCATAATGCACTAAAAAATTAAAAGCGTTGATAGATTCTTCCATGTAGGAATCAAATCTATTTTTTACTATTTCTAAATAATCGTCAGGACGCTTAATCAATTTAATTTTATCCTCATCGCATACGCCATTAATTTTTGGCTTTATTGTTTTATTATAAAATCTGCCGCATTTAGGACAGTATATTCTTTCTTCTATACGCTTTTTTATGGTTTCATAATTGACATTGAATTTTACTATTGTTTCTAAATTAAGATTATTATTTCTTATGATATCTACTAATTCTTCCGCTTCTCTAATCCTTCTTGGAAAGCCATCAAGAATAATTCCTTTTATATCTTTATTATCTTCTGTAACTTTTTTTATTTCTTGATTAAGAATCTTGGCAATAAATCCTTTTGGAAACGGCTTATTCTCTTCTGTTAGTTTTTTTACAATTTCATAACAATTTTTATAAGGGCCATATTTATTCATTATTTCTCTTGAAATTTGTCCCCAAGAAATATAATATAATCCTAATTTTTCTTGGAGTAATAAGGCTTGAGTTGATTTACCAGCGCCAGGCGGGCCAAATAAAACATAAAGTTTTTTAAGTTTTTCAATTAAATTTTTCATATGTTCAATATTATAATTATAACCATTAAATTGGAATATAGATGATTTTTTAATAAAGATTTAAAAAAAGAAATAAAAATTCGCAAATTTTGAAATTTTAAAATTAAGTTTCATAGTTTATCTCCGCGTGTGGATATTCTTTTTCTGTCAGTTCCGCCACTTTGAGCATTATTTTATCCATCACCTGCCGCAATAATTTCTCATCGTGCTCCTTGCCGTAATATTCGTGAAAATGCATCGGCTCGCCTATTTTTATTCTTGCCTTTTTATTTAATTTCGGAAATTTTTCATGCGGAGCCATTATGTCCCGCGTTCCAATAACCCCCACCGGAACCACCGGCACTTTTGCCTCAAGGCAGTATTTTGCCACGCCGACATAGGCTTTGAGCATACTGCCGTCACGGGAACGGGTTCCTTCCGGGAAAATCCCTACCATTCTTTTTTGTTCTAGATCTAGAGCGGAAAAAACTATTTTATGGATATGGTGCTTGTCTTTGCTTATTCTGTCTACTTTTATTTGATCGGTAATCTTCATTAACGGCCTCCAAAAAGGGCTTTTATAGAATTTTTCCGCTGCCAGATAATGCACTTTTCTCGGCGAGGCGGCTATAAAACAGATAAAATCAAAATAACTTTCATGATTGGAGGCGACAATCACCGGTCCCTCTTTGGGAATATTTTCAATCCCTTCCACTTTATGTATCCATAATTTCCGCACAATCGGGCCAAATATCGTCCTGATCAAAGAATATCCCCATTTCATAAATCTGGTTTCCTGATATTCTATAAATTCGGCAATTTCCTTTTCCGGACTTTGTTTCCATTTTTTAATCTTTTCCCAGATTTTACTAATTATCATTCCTTAAATTATACCACCGCCGGCTGAATTTGTATATTTTAAAATTATCCTTATAATTAAATTATGCAGATAAATTCCTATGATTTTGGAATAATAAATATCGACGGCAAGAT
>CAYWFU010000129.1:0-4731 GCA_964457585.1 uncultured bacterium
CTAACGCCCGAAATCAGCGGCGGAGCGAAGCGGAGTCCGCTGTATTGAGTGTTATAATTTTTAATTAATTTTTTATTTGGTTTTATTAATCTTTTATTGATTTTTATATTTGTTTTAATCTAAATGCGATTCGATTGATTGTTAACTATTCTAATTTATTTATTAAAGTTGTCTACTGAAATTTATCTTTGTTTTATCTGTTTTTATTTTGGTTGTAACGACCGAAACTCACTGGCAAAAAATGCGCCAGCATTTTTTGTCCAGTGCAGTGCTTACGTTGTAAATTTTAATTTATTTTTTTATTGATTTATTTTATTATTGATGCACTCCCTGCACCACCGAGCTTCTTCCTTTATATAGCACAATTGTTAATTTTTCATATAAGGTATTTTTCAATATTAAGTGATCCATGAAATATACCCAAAATATCTATCTGTTTTTCATTATTAATTAAATATGCAATTCTATAATGCCCATATAATAAAATACGAATATCCCCTTCTTTTTCAGACCTATATTTATAACCGATTTCAGAAAAATCTTTTAATATTTGAACTTTTTTATAAATTCCTGATACAACTTCTAAAGCAGCATTTGGATTATCATTAGCTATATAATCATAAATGTCTTTAAGCCATTTTTCTGCTTCATCAGTCCATTTTATCTCTGCCATGTTCGAATACGATGCTCCATTTCTTCATTTGATATTATTCGTCCTGCACGTGAATCTTTCAAACCATTGTCGACCATTCTTGCAAATGCCAGCTCACGAAGAATTTCATCATATGTGCTGTCTTCTGGTTGTTCTTGAATAATTTTAGCCATCTTTTCTTTTACTATTGCCATATTTTTATCTCCTGTTAAAAATTATAATGTCATATTATTAGAATATTTTATAAATCGTCCAAAGTCAAGAGTAAACTCCATATATACTTTTCGATAGTTAGTTGACTAGTTACTTCCGTTAGTCTTTTTACATTTTAATTTCTAATTTTGTTAAACAATTTAACTTTTAAAGAGCCTGAGTTTTCTTACGACCCAATTTCGTTCCCTATTTTTTAGTAAATTTTTCTGCCATCTTTTTTGCCATAATTAACGCATCTTTTTTTGTTTTAATTTTTCTTTCTACCTGCGCTTCTAAAACTGTATGTAAAATTTTTGAAAATATTGGGCCCGGTGTTAATTTTAATTTTTTAATTAAATCATTACCATTAATCAATCTTTCAATAGGTTTTTGTTTTGAAATTTTAAAATATTTATCTATTAAAGAAAATGCAATTTTTTCATGTTTTTTACGTTTCTCAAGTACTGCAAGCAGGCCTCTTGTTGCGCGGCTATCAGCTATAGATAATAAAAGAACATTAATGGCTTCATTGGTAGTATCACGAAAAAATCTATATTCGGCTCGCTTTGTTAAAATTTTTGCATCTGCTAAACTACCGGGTCTTAAATGCCAAAGTATTATTATATTAAGGGCTTTTTTTTCTTTAAAAGAAAGCTTTAAATTTTTAGAAACCAAATCGGAAATTTTTTTGCCTATACGCTCATGACCATAAAACATTGTTTTTTCGGCTTTGATTTTAAATGCCTCTGGTTTACCCGAATCATGTAATAATGCCGCAAGTTTTAAAATTTGTTTTCTTTTTCTGTTTGGAGTTATTACTTCATCAAGATAAAAATTAATGTCTTTATTGTTCTCAAGTTGTATTAATAATTGCTCTAATTGTCTTAATGTTTCCAATGAATGTTCCCAGACATCCAAATGATGAAATCCCCCCTGTTTTACATTATGCATGTCAATTACTTGAGGTATTATTAATTCTAAAATATTTGTTTTATCTAAAGATTCAATGTATCTTGAAGTATTTTCTACATCAAAAATTTTAAAAAATTCATCACGAATTCTCTCTGGTGCAATGCTTTTTAGTTTATTTTTTTCTTTTTCAATTAGCTTTATTGTGTGAGATGAAATTTTAAATTCAAAAATAGCGCTTATACTAAAAGCACGCAATATTCTTAAGGGATCTTCATCAAAAGCAGAATTATCAATAACTTTTACTATTTTATTCTTAATATCTTTTTGTCCACCAAAATAATCCAAAATTTCATTTTCATCTATTGGTAATTTTATCGCAAGAGAATTAATTGTAAAATCTCTTTTAAACAAATCCTCTTTAATATTTTTACCTTTAAAATCAACAAAATCAAAAGTAATAATCTTGTTTTTATCTTTATATACAACCCGGCAGCATCCATGAGTTTTATCTAAAATAAAAAAATCTGCATGTATAACATCTGCAATTTGTCTTCCAAAATCAATTGCATTATTTTTAAGTGCAAAATCCAGATCAAGATAAGGTTTTTTATAACCTATTATTAAATCTCTTAAAAATCCACCTACAAGATAAATATCCTTTTTTTCTTTTTTTGCAAAAGAAATTATCTTTTTAAATATTTTAGAATTAAAAATTTCATGTTTTAATAAAAACATTTTTATAATTCCTAATACAGGAATTGATAGATGACCATTTCTGTCTTTTATTTACCACCAAATTTTAAACTCCTTATACTCCTGCTCTCCAAGCAAGTGCTTTACTAATTTGTAACACTCCAATCGTATCAAATACCTGTATGAAACATGTTTTTCCAGATTTTTATAAGTAATGATGGTTTTTAATTTTTTATCATATTCCTTAATGGTAATTTTTTGCCCACTTTCATTTAAATAACATAAATTTACTTCAGAAATAAAATCTTTTTCTGTTATTTGCTGCCGATAAAGGTACTACCTTGATAAGTTGTCCCTTTACCTTTGTAAATTGGACATATTATAAGCTTTGATTTGCACTTTATACAATATTTATCGCAGCTTATTTGGCACCCTCCTTTCCATAGCGTATTTAGTTAATGGTATATTGCGAAACTGGGCAATAAAAATCGTATCCGTTTTTACAGACAACGTAGAACACTTAAGTTGTAAAATTTTATCTGGTTTTATTTTGTCTTGCATTGATTTGTTAACTGTTTTTTACTCTTTCTATAGCTTCTTTTTTTTGTTCTTCTGAAAAATTAAGTCGCTCAATTTCATGGATACAGTAACGTATATGTCTAATGATTTCTTGGATTGTCTTAATGTCTATTGTTTTTGATTTGTGAACAAATACTACAAGAGCGTTGGTAAGTATCATCCATTAATTTGAAGTCTTTCTTAGATAATAACGATTGAAATACTTTATAGAAATTCTTCGGTACGTCCTTTGAGTCTGAAAAGATTTTTTTTTTCTGCGCCTCTATCAATGCCTCACGTGCTGAAGAAATAGCATCTCCATATTTGCCTTCATCCATATCTATCAAAGCGATATTAAGTAAATCAAAAGCACGAGTTAAGGTTTCCTGTTTTATGCTACACTCGAAAACACACAGACCTTTGCGGGGCCTTTCTGTCACATTGTCAACTTTCCAGATTGTTGGTTCGAGATCTGGCATAAAGTCTTTTGCTAATCGAGGCCTTGCCGTCATAAATTCGTTAAGAATAGCTCTATAATACTCAGAATAAAAATTACAGTGGGTATGCTGCCCATTTTCAGAATAGTAATATCCAATAGGGTTATTTTTTAAAGTAATCTCTAGGGTATTTGAATTAATTCGATTGACTGTTGTAACACCTGCCCCGGTATCATTTTCAAATAATGTCCACAGTTCAACAAGAGCAAAATCATCTGCGGGTATACATTGGGAATCACGAAGATTTCGTAGCATTTCTCTACCATATGTAAAACCAACTTCGTGGCCAAGATCCGATAGGAATGCTGAATAGCAATCGATACCAGAACCTTTATTGATATACTTTCTGGCACAGTCAAAAATAAGTGAGAGGGTTTCTATTCTGAACGCTGCAAATGAGACTTGTCCTGTTGAAAGTTTACCATTTCTAAGAAAAAGTGCACCACCTCGTAGCATATTAATAAGGCCATCAAGGTTACCAATGAGTTTTTGAACATGTTTTTGGACTTCGCTTACTTCTTCTTCCGATAGTGTCTCTTTGACTGATGATACATTGGTACTTTTAAAAAAATTAATTCCTTTGATACCCGTTTCGCTCATATTCTCTCCCTTCTTAAATTGCTATTCATTAATAAGTTTCTCCTATTGCATTGAAAGTAACTAAGGTTCAAGTACAAACGATATTTACTTCTGCTACTGAATAATGCTGAATAATGTAAAAAGTATCGAAGCCACGAGGTGCTTTGAAGAATTTTTTATATTTTTTAATTTTTTATTAATTTTATTTTAACGTTTTTATATGTTTTTGATTTAATTTTGCCATGCAACGTTTAAAAATCCGCATTGCATACGTTGTAAATTTTTATTATGTTTTTTTTATTTTCTTTAATCTGGTTTTAATTTTATATTTGTTTTAATCTAAATGCAATTCGATGTAATATTAACAATTCTAATTTATTCATTAAATTTGTCCACTGAAAACTTATTTATTTTTGTTTTATTTGGTTTTATCTGGTCTTGCAACGAGGCTGTCGGAAAAGTCCCCAAACATTAAAAAAAGTAAAAAATTGGACATGTAAAATGATGTCTCGACCAGAGATCGCCGTTTATAAGCCAAATTTGGAAGTCGTTTTATTTTACTTTTTTTATCATTTTAGTTTTCCGACAGCCACAACGACCGAAATCAGCGGCGTAGCGAAGCGGAGTCCGCTGTATTGAGCTTGTTAT